>DATLIL010000567.1:0-22341 GCA_035539475.1 Polyangiaceae bacterium | reverse complement strand
GTGGCTCACCGCGATCGTGACCGTCTTGGTCTCGTCGCGAACGATGCCGCCCTTGGCGATGTCCGCGTAGCGGATTTCCTTCGCCAGGTTCTTCTTCGACTGCACCTTCACCAGCGAGGCGGTCAAAGTCGTCTTGCCGTGATCGATGTGACCGATCGTCCCAACGTTCACGTGCGGCTTCGAGCGTACGAACTTCTCTTTGGCCATGGTCTTTTTCTCTTCTTGTCGCTGCTTGGGTGCTTTTTGAGGTGTGTTTGTCTCGAGCCCACCACCAGGATTGAACTGGTGACCTCGTCCTTACCAAGGACGTGCTCTACCAACTGAGCTAGGTGGGCAGGTTGAGGTGGAGCGGGAGAAGGGGCTCGAACCCTCGACATTCAGCTTGGAAGGCTGACGCTCTACCAATTGAGCTACTCCCGCGGAAACGAAGGCTCACCGAACGCTCGACGAGCACGCTCTGCGAGCGGCGCCCCGTTAAGGAAGGGGCCACGCGCGCCGCGCCAAAAGCGCGGCGGGACGTGGTGGTGGGTGTTGGATTCGAACCAACGTAGGAAAACTCCGGCAGGTTTACAGCCTGCTCCCTTTGGCCGCTCGGGCAACCCACCAGGGAAACGAATGTGAACGGACCTCGCGCAGTCTTGTCTGCGGGCGTCGCCCTTCGGGCGAACGCTCCGACGGAGCTGACGAGGGGACTTGAACCCCTAACCGCCTGTTTACAAAACAGGTGCTCTACCGGTTGAGCTACGTCAGCCGAACGCAGCCCCACCGACGCCATCGCTGGCGCAGTGAGAAGTGACACTCGGTGAAAGCCTCGATGAAGCATCGGGGATGAAAAGGCGGTGAGCGGCTCGGGAAAATGAGGGCACCCCACCTAACCCCCTGTACGGCTGCTCAGGAGGACTTGGCGGGGACCGACGAGAACCGCGCTCTGGTAGCGCCAGGCCTAGGGGCTGTCAAGCATAATTCATACCGACCCAAGGACCCGGGGAGCTTAGTCCGTGAAGGTAGGGGAAACCAACTTTCATTTCAAGAACTTACTTAAAGCCCTTGCAGCCTTGGAAGAGGCCCCGAACCGACCCGTTTGCACCCCTCTAGGGGGTCTGTCCCTTGGCCAGGCGATCGAGCGCCGCCTGCAGCTCCGCTCGAGAGTACGGCAATCGGTCGAGGGCGGCCTGCTCTCTGGCTTGTGCCCGCTCGATCTCGGCCTTCGCCTGCTGGGCCCGTTCGACCCAGGCCGAGCTCTCGCCGGTGCGGCTCGCCATCGAGAGAGTGTGCTCCATCATGCCGCGAGCCTTGGCGAGCAGCACCGAGTAGCGAAGCCGCATGGCGCCCTCGAACAGCTGCCGGCGTCGCTGACTGTCCGCTGCCTTGGGCGGCTCGATCAGCATCACGTCGGCGTGCAGGCTCTGATAGAGCTCGCCGACTCGATAGCCGGCCATCGCCGACCAGTGGGAGTCGTAAGCCCGCATCGTGTCCGAGTAAGCGCTCTGCGCGTCGAGGATCAGCTGACAGCGCTGCTCGAAGAGCTGAGCGAAATTGGGCGGCAGCGGCGAGAACTTGATGCGTTCGGCGCGCACGCGACGCACCTCGCCCAGGGCGAAGTAGAGCTGCGCGAGGTCGCGAGGAACCTTCCCCGCCATGTCGAGGCCTCGGGTCTCGACCACGTCACGCCCCTTCTCGACGAAGCGCAGCGCCCCCACGTCGTCTCCGGTAGCCACGAGCGCCAGCGCCTTCGAGCTCAGGGCGACCACGGCGTCGAAAGGCCTGGGCTCGGGCTCGCGCGTGAAGAACAGATCAGCCAGATCGCCGGCGCGCTGCCAGCGCTCGAGGTAGCAGAGCAGGCGCATGGCGCGGACGAGCGCCTCGCGACCGAGCTCGTGGTCGGGGAAACGGCGCGCCGCCTGCTCGTAGCGTTCGAGTGCGCGCTCGTTGTCCTTCATGAGATCCCAGGCCTCGGCTGCGTGAAAGAGCGCGTCCCTAGCCAGAGGGCCATCCGGATCCAGCGCGTACGCGCGGTCGAGGTCCGCCGCAGCGGCAGGCAGATCGCCGGAGCGGGCGCGGGCCTCGCCGCGCTCGTACAGCTCGCTCACGCTGCTGGTCTCGTGCGGAGTCACGACCTGACGCGGTACTTCGATCACGCGCGCATCCGGGCGCGCCCGAGGAGCGCTCTTCGCCGCAGGAGCGGCGCTGCCTGCGCAGGCCAGCGCCAGCGCGGAGGCGAACGGCAACATCCAGCGAATGCTCATTGGATCTCTGCCGGTAGCAGAGCGTTGCACATTACCGCACGAGGCTCGCTGGGGCTCTGGACCCAACAACGACCTCGAACGAAACGTCGCAGAAGCAGGCTCGAAGTCTCGGGCTCCGTGTAGGGAAACGCTTCAGTCCATAGAAACATTTCCGAAAACTCGTGCGGGCGGAGCGCGCGATTCTGCAAGCTCTGAGCCTGGAATTTTGTGTGAACGGCCGTGGCCGCGACCATTGACTCCCCTGGGCAGCAGAGCAAACTCGGATTGTGCCTGCTTGCCGTGGAACGCGGGGAACGATCAGCGGACAGCGCACGCACTACACGAGTCTGGTGTCGAGGAGGATCAAGGGATGACGACGAAGGCAACGATGGCTGAAGCATCCAATGTCCGCGAGCTCGAGCGACGTCACCGTGAATTGGACGTCCAGGTATCGCGACTCGAACGCAGAGCTTACCTTAGCCCCACTGAACAACGCCTGATGACGGAGATGAAGAAAGAGAAGCTCTGGGCCAAAGACCAGATCGCTTCTCTACGCCGTTCTTGATCCGGCGCAGCCCCTGTGGATCAGGGCTGCGGTTCCGGGAGGGGGGGCTCGGCTGGAGCGGGCTGGCCGTCAGCGGGTGGCGGCGTGGTGTGCTCGGTCACGCTGGATTCGCCGCCCTTGAAGCTATCGGCGCCGCCGTAGACGTCGTGATTGAGGTCTTCGAGCGTCACCTTGAGGCGCTCCTTCCACTCCACGCTGAGACCGCCAGCGTGCTCCTTCTCGATCGCCGAAGCCAGTCCCAGCCAGTGGCGAGCATCGGCGCGGAAGCGCAGCCGGTAGTCGGTCATGCCGCGCAGGTAGGCGTAGCGGGCCTGGTCGTTGAGGCTGAGCGAGTCCATGTCGGTCTCGAGCACCCGCCAGATAGCCAGGGCACGCTCGTACTGGTTCTCCTCGTACAGGCGCTGTCCCCGATTCAGGTCCTCGCGATACGTGGCGCAGGCGGTCGCCAGGAGCAGAGCAGCGCAGAGGATCGCCTTTTTCATCGGTACCGGCAGCTTAAGAGCCCCCGGCCCGGGGGGTCAAGAGCCCGAACCGTCCTCTGCGCTCGGGTCAATCGAAGAGGGAGCGCACCAAACGAAGGCCGCCACTCGGCCCGAACTCGTTGGGCATGAGGACGAGGCGACCCGCCGATCGCAAGGTGGCGTTGGAGCCCCACGCGTTGCCCCCCTTCAGTACTTGCCCGACCGTCAGGTCCAGGGTGCCGAGCGGGTCGGTCCAAGGAGCCGGCCCCGGATTTCCAACGCCGCTGTCGGTCGTCCACTCGAAAGCGTTCCCCGTGACGTCGAAGAGGCCCCACTGGTTGGCCAAGAGACGAGCAACGGGATGCGTCACCTCGCTTTCGGAAGTGTGGCAGTACCACGCGATGGCCTCCAGGTTGGTATCCGCGGCGCACGACGCGAGACCAGGCTGGGCCGTGATGTCCCCGCTGTAGAGCGCGGTCCGGGTTCCGGCGCGTGTGGCGTACTCGAGCTCCGCCTCGGTCGGCAGGCGGTAGCCCTCGCACTCGTAGACGTTGGTCGTGGAGAGCGACGCGCTCTCACAAGCGAGATCGTGTTCCTCGAGTGATCCCGTGCAGTCGATGAGCTCGTAGCAGGGGACGTAACCATCGTGCTCGGATCGCACCGCAATCCCAGCGCTTCCCACTCCGCCCGCGTCGACTCCGTCTGCTGGATCAGAAACGCATGCGTCAAGGTCGTCGCGGTCTCTTCTTCCGTGAAGGCGCCTCGCGCCCATTCGCTCTCCGGCGACCCCATCACGAAGCAACCCGCGGGAATACGGCACCAACCGCCGGCACAATCGGCGGCGACCGCCGGGTGCTCGCAGGTGATGCCGTCGCGCTGCTCTTCCCAGCCGCGCGTCGCAGCCGGGAGCTCGAACGCGGGTGCCGCGGCGACGCCCTGCTCCTGCTGCCCGGATCCACAGGCGCCGAGCCCGAGCAGCACGAGGGGCAGCAAGCTACGGCTGCGGCTTCTGGCTGGCACCGTAGTCGAACCGGTAGCGAGCTCGCGCTCTAGCCGGCGGTACGGACGTACAACAGGCGGTGGATCGGCAGACCGTCGGCGATGGCCCTGTGCTCGCGCGGGCTGCGTGCCTGAAAAGGATTCTCCGCTATCCGGGCAGTCGGGCCGGCGGGATGGAAAGCCACGCTCGTCTCGAGCAGCTCTTCGTAAGCGAGGGCACGCTCCTCGACGTCCGTCTGCACGAAGAGCTGGCCGCCGGGACGGATGACTCGCGCCAGCTCGGGCAGGAGCGACCCCGAGAGGACCAGGCGCTTCTGATGCTTCTTCTTCCACCAGGGATCCGGGAAATGGACGTAGGCCACGCTCACGCAACCCGGCACGAAGCGCCTCAGGGCGTCCCGGGCGTCCTCGGCGAAGACGCGCGCGCGCTCGCCGAAGCCGCGCGAGCGCAGGCGGCCGTCGACGATGCTGGCCCACTTGCGCTTGATCTCGAGGCCAACCATTCTGATGCCCGGGTCGACGCCGAGGCGCTCGAACAGGAACCCGCCCCGGCCCGGTCCGATCTCGAGCTCGATGGGTGCCTCACCACCGCCAACCACGTCACGCGGATCGATGGTGTCGCTCTCGGGCAGACGCGGCGCATCGGAGTACGGGCGGATCTTGATGGCAGACAGCACGGCAGACTCGCTCGCGCCCGATGTAGCACGAGACCACCGCACGCGGGCCCTGGGCTGGCTGAAAGAGCACGGGCTGCTCGCCTTTTGCACGGCCGCGCTCGCATTCTGGTCGCTCCGCCGGATCCTGCAGACCACCGGGGGCGAGCCCGCCGCGCCGCTCGACGACACCTTCATCCATTTTCAGTACGCGCGGAGCTTCGCCGAGCTCACGCCGTTCCGTTACAGCCCGGGTGCTGCGCCCGCGCCGGGGGCCACGAGCCTGCTCTGGCCGCTGATGCTCGCGCTCCCGTACGCCCTCGGTCTGCGCGGTGAGCACCTGCTCTGGGCCGCGTGGTTGTTCTCGTTCACGGCGCTGGGCTTGCTCGCGCACGAAACGCGACTCGCGGCTGCGAAGCTCTGCAGCCGGACCTCGGCCATCGCGGCGGCGGGCATGGTGCTCGCCTTTGGCGGCTACATCTGGTTCGCGGCCAGCGGCATGGAAGTAGTGCCGCTCGCGTGGCTCCTGATGCGTTCGGTGCGCAAGGCGGCGGAGTGGTCCGAAGCACCACACGCCACGCGTCTCGGTCCGCCGCGGGAGCTCTTGCTCCTGGCCTGGCTCGCGCCCGCGATGCGACCAGAGGGCGCCGTGGCCACCGCGCTGATCGCGGCGACGCTCGCACTGCGCGGCTCGGGCGCACGACGCGTCTGGGCCCTCGCGGCCTTGCCGTCGGTGTTCCTGCCGGGGCTCGTCAACTGGCTGTTCACCGGGCAGTCGACGACCACCACCGCCCAGGTAAAATGGCTGCCGTTCAGTCCCTACCAGCAGGGCGGCGTGCTGTACGGGAGCATCGTCGAGAACCTCAACGTGCTCTTCGATACGTTGCTCGACGGCCGGATCTGGAGCGCCGTGTTCCTGCCGTCCGGGATCCGCTGGCTCTCCTGGGCCTGCGTTCCGGCGCTGCTGCTCGCCGGCATTTACCGCAAGCGGCAATGGCGCGGGCTCCTGCTGGCCGGGCTCGCGCTGGGCATGCTCTTGCCCACGACCTACGACAGCTTTCTGTGGAATCGCCTGCGTTATCTGTGGCCCTTCGCGGCCGCGTGGTTCGTGGGCGCGGCGGCCGTCGTGGACGGCGTGAGCGAGCTCCTGGCGCGGCTCAATCCCCGCTTCGCGACGGCGCGCGCGTTGCTCGGTGGGGTGCTCGTCGGAGGTCTCGCCGGCCACCTGCCTTACACCTTCGACGATGTCGCCGACAGCGCAGACGCCATCCGCAAGCAGCAGGTGGCGCTGGGGCGCTGGGCGCGAGAAAACTTGCCTCGGGATGCGCGCATCGGGGTCAACGACACCGGCGCGATCGCTTACTTCTCCGGGCGCCGCGTGTTCGACGTGGTCGGTCTCACCACCCGCGGCGAGGCCCGCTACTGGGCCGCCGGCGCAGGCTCGCGCTTCGAACACTACGAGCGCCTGCCCGCGGGCGAGCGGCCCACGCATTTCATCGTCTACCCCGAGTGGTTCGCGCTACCGGCGCTGCAGGGCGAGTTCTTGACCGAACGGCGCGTGCCCGGAGCCACCATCCTGGGGGGTGAGGACATGGTCGCGAGCCGCGCCGACTGGTCAGTGCTGGGGTCGGCCGAACGTCCCCTCGTCTTCGTGCCGGGCGAGCGCAAGCTGCTCGACCGCCTGGATGTGGCCGACCTCGAGAGCGAAGCCGAGCACGATTACGAGCTCTTGCCGGCCACGCAGGCCGACGATCAGGTCATCGAGCACCAGGGCTCGGTCGACGGGGCACGCCGGCGAAGGGCGCGAGAGTCGTTCGGCATCGAGCTTGCGCCGGCGGGCGTTTTCGTGGCACGTCTCGCCGGCGAGGGACCGGGCAGCGTCGCCGTCTCGATCGATGGTCGCCCGGCTGGCACGTGGCAGCTCACGGACGGCGAGGTGCAAGAGCTCGAGCTCGCCTTGCCGGTAACGCTGGCCCGCGGACGGCGGCACGTCGAAATCGTCGCTGCGGAGCAGACTTTCACGGCCCTCCACTACTGGTCGTACGCGGAACGTTGAGGGGGCGGACTCTGGTGCTAGTGTCCCGCCGGTGCACCTCCCCGACGGCATCGTTTCCGCCACTCCACTGACCATCGGCCTGAGCCTGGCCGGCCTGGCGGGTGTGGCCGTGGCCTCGAAGGAGTCACGCTTCCGGCGCGCGGGCGACATGGCCTGGACCGGAACGATCGCTGCCTTCGTGCTCGCGATCCAGGCCGTCAACGTCCCGCTCGTGCCCGGTGCCAGCGCTCACGCCATCGGCGCGACGCTCGCCGTCCTCACCCTGGGGCCGGCGCGGGCAGTGCTGGCACTGTTCGCGGTGCTCTTGATCCAGGCGCTGTTGTTTGCCGATGGCGGTGTGACTGCGCTCGGCATCAACGCGCTCACTATCGCCGTTCTGCCGGTGCTGGCGGTGGAGGCATTCCGGCGCCTGTTCGCCGGTCTGCCTCGCGGGCTCGAGCTCGCGGCGGTGACGGGCAGCCTGGTGGGCAACCTGGCCGCGGCCACGCTGCTGTCGCTGGCGCTGGTGGACGGCGCTGCGGCGCCGTTGGCGCTGACCGCGAGCTGGCTGATCGGAGTGCACGCGCTCAGCGGCGTGATCGAGGGCGTGCTGACCGCGATCGCGGTGCGGCGCCTCGGGGTGCGAGCGCCCGCGCTGCTCGAGCGCACGGAAACGACGGCGGCAGCTCGCGGCTCGTACCGCGTCGCGGCCGTCGCAGTGGTCGTGGTGCTGGCGCTCTTGCCCTTTGCCAGCAACGCGCCCGACGCGCTGCAGGTCGTCTTGTCTCAGCTCCAGGCCGAGCCGTGAGCTGGTTTTCACCAGCCGCCCGCATCTTGCTGCTGGTCGGCGGAGCCGCGAGCATCGCCACGCTGCACTCGCCCAGCCCGCACCGCCTGGCCGCTTCGGCGCTCGGCCTGCTCGTCGTGATGGCGCTGGTGCGGCCCGACCTGAAGAAGCTCGCTCGGCGCGCCCTCCTGGGCATCGGCGTCGTGGTGATGTTCGTCTTGCCCCTGCTCGCCTCCGGCCAGAACGAGCAGGCAGCGCTGCTCGGCGCGCGCTCGCTCCTGGCGCTTTCGCTGGCGCTGACCCTGGCCGACACGCTGCGGCTCGACGAGGTGGGCCCGGGTCTGGCCGCACTCGGTCTGCCCTGCAAGCTCGCCAGCGTCGTCGCCGCGGCGCTGACTCAGGTCGGGCTCTTGCGCGAGACCGGCGAGCGCGTCGTGCTGGCCAGGCGCCTGCGCGGCGCGCGCGGTGTGAGCGTGGGACCCGACGTCGTGGCTGCGCTCCTGGTCCGCTCGGCAGAGCGCGCGGAGCGCATGTCGCTCGCCGCCGATCTGCGGGGGCGTGACATCCGGCGTGCCGCGAAACGCGCTCGGTTGATGCCGCGCGATGGCCTCGCGCTGGCCCCCGCGCTCGCAGCAGCGCTGGTCCTGCACCTTTCGTGACGCAATGACCGCCGCGCAAGTGAGCGTCTCCGAGCTGACGATCGAGCGCGTGCGACCGGGCCAGCCGCCGCGCGCCGTGGTGGCAGCCCTGTCGTTCGACATTCGCCCCGGCGAGCGACTGTGCCTGCTCGGCCCGAACGGCGCCGGCAAGACCACGGTGCTGCACGCGATGATCGGTGCTCTGCCGTTCACCGGCAGCGTGAGCTACGCCGGCACGCGCTTGAACGGCTCGACCCAGAACGAGCTCCGCCGGCGCGTGGGGCTCGTCTTCGCCGATCCGACCGAGCAGTTCTTTCTTCCGACCGCGCGCGACGAGGTCGAGTTCGGCCCGCTGCAACGCGGCGTGCAGACCGATGCAGCCAGTGAGCTCGGTCACGCCGCGCTCTGCCTGGTCGGCCTGGAACAGCTGGCTTCCGCCGGCCCCGCGGAGCTTAGCCTCGGTGAGCAGCGGCGCCTCGCCCTGGCCACCGTGCTGAGCTGCTCCCCCGAGGTGATCTTGCTCGACGAGCCCACGGCGGCACTCGATCCAGTCGCCCGAAAGCGAGTGCTCGCGGCCATCGCCGGCGCCGGCGCGACGCTGGTGATCGCCACGCACGACCTCGACGCCGCACTCGAGCTCGAGGCAGATGTAGCGCTATTGAACGCCGGTAAGCTGATCGCCCTCGGCCCTGCCAGCGAACTCTTGCGCGACGAGGCGCTGCTGCGCACGGCAGGCCTCAAGGGTTAGCAATCGTGCTAGAAACCCGGCATGCGTAAGCGCGCTCTCGGCAAGACCGGTCTTGAAGTCAGCGAGCTCGCGCTCGGCACCTGGGGTCTCTGCGGAGACGGCTACGGCCCGGTGAGCGAGGCCGACCAGGACGCCGTCATCGAGCGAGCGCTGGCGTTCGGCATCGGCCTGTTCGAGACGGCCGACTGCTATGCCAAGGGCGCGATGGAAAAACGCCTGGGCGAGAAGCTGCCCCAGAGCGCGCAGATCGCCACCAAGATCGGCACCGACCTCGAGGCCACGCCCTCGCGCAAGCGCTTCGACGCCGAGTACATCAAGAGCAGCGTGGAGCGCTCGCGCGAGCGGCTCAAGCGCGAGAGCATCGACATCGTGCTGTTGCACAACCCGTCGCAGAAGACGCTGGAGCGCGGCGAGACCTTCGACGCGCTGCGCGAGCTGTGCGAGAAGAAGACGATCAAGACCTGGGGCGTCAGCGCCGGCAGCAAGGAGGCCGCGCGAGCGGCGGTAGCGCGCGACGTGCCCGTGCTCGAGCTCGCTCACAATGCCTTTCACAGCGGCGAGCTCAAGACCATCGCCGCCGACGTGACCAGCAAGGGGATCGGCATCCTGGCTCGCTCGGTGCTGGCCTACGGGCTCTTGTGCGGCATGTGGCCGGCGACCAAGGAGTTTCCCGCAGGCGATCACCGCGCCGAGCGCTGGACCTCCGACGAGCTGCGCCGGCGCGTGACGCAGCTGAATGCGCTCAGGCCGAGCGCCAGCGGCGGGATCAGCAGCATGCGCGCCGTCGCGCTGCGCTACGTACTCTGCAATGAGCTCGTGAGCTCTGCCGTGCTCGGTCCCCGGCGCGGGCAGCAGCTCGACCAGCTCGTGCGCGAAGCCGGCAAGGAACCGCCCTACCTGCCGAAAGAAAATCTCGCCGCGCTGGAGCGTCGGCTGATGAACGTCGGAATCAAATCGTGAGCCGCTCGGTCACCGACATCCTGCTCGATATTTCCGCCCGCGCCTCCAAGGTCGTGCTGGAGGTCTATGGCACGGCGTTCGACGTCGAGTACAAGGGGCCGAGCGATCCGGTCACGATCGCCGACAAACGCGCCAACGAGCTCATCTGCACGGAGCTCGCTCGCGAGTTTCCGGGCGTACCGATCGTCGCCGAGGAGAGCCCGCCCGCGACGTTCGCCGATTTCCGCAGCTCCGAGCGCGTGTTCTTCGTCGATCCGGTGGACGGGACGCGCGAGTTCGTGGCCCGCAACGGCGAGTTCGTCGTGATGATCGGCTTGCTCGATGGCGACCGTCCGGTGGCCGGCGTGATCCAGGCGCCCGTGCAGGGCGTGACCTGGGTCGGGGTGGTGGGCGAAGGCGCCTACGCTCAGGACGCTTCCGGGGTTCGTACCCCGATCCGCGTCAGCAGCGAGCCCACGCTGGCGGCCGCGCGCATCGTCTCGTCGCGCTCGCATCGCGACAGCGAGCTCGAGCGCGTGCTGTCGGCGCTCGGCGCCGCCCAGATCATCATCCGCGGCAGCGCGGGCCTGAAGGGAGCCGAGGTTGCGCGCGGCGCTGCCGAAGCCTACGTGGCGCCGGGCTACGCCGGTCAACGCTGGGACGCGTGCGCCTCCGAAGCGCTGGTGGTGGCGGCGGGCGGCCGTGTCACCGACACGCGAGGGCGGCTGCTCGACTACCGCGCCCTGAGTCTCACCAACGATTGCGGCGTGGTGGCCAGCAACGGAGCCGTCCACGACGCAGTGCTCGAGCAGCTGGCTCGGCTGCCGCCCGAAGGCTGAGCGCCCGCCATGCGAAGCTCCGCCGACGTCGTGATCATCGGAGCCGGCATCATGGGCCTGAGCGTGGCCTACAATCTGGCCAAGCGTCACGGCCTGACCAAGGTCAGCGTGCTCGACGCCACCTATCTCTGCGGCGGCGCCAGCGGCCGCAACGGTGGCGGCGTGCGCGCGCAGTGGTCCGACGAGAGCAACATCCGTTTGATGCAACGGAGTCTCGCGCTGTTCCGCGAGTTCGCTCGCGAGCACCGCATCAACACCTGGTTTCGCCAGGGTGGTTATCTGTTCCTGACGCGCGCACCAGAGCAGGCCGCGGCCTTGCGCGAGAGCGTGGCGCTGCAGCAGCGCTGCGGCCTCGCCAGCGAGCTCGTCGAGCCGGGAGAGCTCCGTCGCATCGTGCCCGAGCTCGATCCGGCCGGCGTCTTGCTGGGCAGCTACAACCCCGACGACGCCGTCGTCTTCCCCTGGCCCTTCGTCTGGGGCTACGCGCAGGGCGCCAGCGAGCTCGGCGTGGAGATCGTGCCCTTCACTCGCGTGATCGCCATCGAGCGCGGACCGAATGGCATCGAGCGCGTCGTCAGCGAACGCGGCTCGATCGCCACCAAGATCGTGCTCAACGCCTGCGGCGCGTTCAGCCCACATGTCGCCGACATGGTCGGCGTGAAACTCCCCACCAGACCGCACCGTCACGAGATCTGCGCCAGCGAGGCGCTCAAGCCCTGGCTCCTGCCGCTGGTCGCCGATCTGTCGAACGGCCTCTACTTCTCACAATCGATGCGCGGCGAGATCGTTGGCGGCATCAGCAACGAGCGCGTTCCCGCTGGCGAGAGTCAGGAGTCGTCGGCGCGATTTCTCGCGCTCTACGCGCGGGCGGTCGTAAAGCTCATCCCGAGGCTCTCCGCGCTCAAGGTGGTCAGGCAGTGGGCCGGTCTCTACGACCTCTCACCTGATGCCACACCGATCGTCGGCGCCGTCGACGAGGTGCCCGGCTTTTACCTGGCGAGCGGCTTCATGGGTCACGGCTTCATGATGGCGCCCATCATCGGGCAGCTGCTGGCGAAGGCGATCGCAGAGCGCACGCTGCCGCCCGAGCTCGACGGCTATCGGCTGTCCAGGTTCGGCGCGGGTGCGATATTGGCTCCTGGCGACAAGACGAATGTCGGGCACCGCGAGCGCATGATTATCGGCTGAAGAGCCGAAACGACGCAACGCGTCATGCAATTCCCTTTCGTTGACAGCGGACAACTGGGCAGCGTACGGTCGCTATCCACCTGGGAAGTCGGGGATTTCAAAGCGCGATCCACGCCTTGCCTCGCTTTCCAGCCCCTCACATACCGTTTGCCGCCTCGGGAGGATCCTCATGCGAAGTTCGCGTGCGATCGCGTCGCTCATCCGCTCGCTGATGCTCGGCTCTGCTGGCGTCAGCAGTGCCGCTGTACTTGCCACCACCCTCGTCGCCTGTAAGGACGAGAGCCAGCCGGAGTACTGGGTCGACAAGCTCAGTGAGCCCAGCTGGCGCAGCCGCGCCGTGGTGCGCCTGCAGCAGTTCTTCGAGGACGCCGTCACGAAGACGAACAAGGACATGAAGTCGGCCGAGGTCCAGGACCTGATCGGCAAGACGGTCGAGCCCCTGACCAAGACCTACGTCGACTCCTATAGCGACATGGACACGAAGACCCGCGTGGCGCTGATCAAGCTCCTGGCGGACTTCCGCGACAAGCGCACCGAGCCCGCCCTCAAGAAGGCCTTCGACGAGTTTGCCAAGAGCCCGAAGACCGGCAAGGACGACGCCGACATCAAGTGGGCAGCGCGCGCCAACGAGGACCTCAAGCTGCCCGGCCTCGCCGATCCCATGCTGCAAGCGTTCTTGAAGATGCGCACCAGCACCATGCTCGGCGGCGTCGTCTACAAGGACCTGAACGAGTCGATGATCGCGGCTCGCGACAAGTCCTGGGTGGGACCGCTCATCGCCAAGCTGGAAGCGCCGATGACGCCGCCCGGACCGAAGGACAAGGAGGTCGCTGACGACTTCAGGGACCAGCTCTTCTGGCAGACCACCGCCGCCGAGGTGCTCGGTCGCCTGGGTGATGCGCAGGCAGTCCCGGTGCTGATGAAGGTGATGCTCGATCCGGCCAAGGGCAACGTGCAGGCAACTGCCGCCCTGGCGCTGGTAAAGCTCGGCAAGCCGGCTTCGGACGCGGCCACCAAGCTGCTGAAGGGCGAAGACGAGAACCTGGTCGCCTTCTACAAGAAGCGCGTGAAGGATCTCGGCGGCGAGGAGCCGAAGGGCAACCCCACGGTGCAAACCGCGGCGGTGATCCTGGGCACCATCGGCCGGCAAGATGCGCTGCCGGCGATGCTCGAGGTGCTGAAGAACGAGAAGGACGACGTCACCAAGGCGCTCATCGCGCGTGAGCTCGCCAAGATCCCCGCGACGCCCGACTCTATCGCGGCGTTCAAGGCCGTGTACGAGTCGCTCTCCCTGGAGACGGAAATCCCGCCCGCGGGCAAGGCGCTCGAGCACCTGACCGAGGCGGCGTCCCAGTTCCGCGATCCGGGCATGGTCGATTGGTTGCTCGGGCGCGCCGAGGCCGCCAAGGGCGACGCCGATGATCGCAAGGCACTCCAGGTCGCCATCGCGCTCACCGCAGCCAAGATCGCCAAGCCGAGCCAGATGGGCGCGGCCAAGGCCGCCATCGACAAGTACGGCACCGACGTCGAGAAGGCCCTGTTCGTACAGGCCGACAAGGTCGTGAAGGCCTGCGGCGACAAGGCCGACTGCTACCTGGTCGAGATCCAGAAGCCGGAGAACCAGGACAAGAAGAATCAGTTCGCGGGCATCAAGGCGGGCTACATGCTCTCCATCCTCGGCAACGAGGCCACCCGCGATCAGATCGTCGCCGCGCTGGACAAGATCAACAATGCGGGCGTGCGCTTCGTGGCCGCTCAGGCCATCGACCACCTGACGCCGAAGGGCTCGAAGGACGTGGCGACGAAGCTGAACGACATCGTGCAGAAGAACGCCAAGAGCGCCGACCGCGACAAGGCCGCAGGAGACGCTCCGCTCAAGGAAGTGATGTACCGCCTCGACGCGCGCGGCTGAGGCTGCGCGGGCCCGAGGAATGGCACGAGTCAGCCTGGAGGTTCTCTCGGGCTCCGCCGCTGGGCGTGTGTTCGAGCTCACCGCAGAGTCGGTGGGCATCGGACGCGCGCCCGGTAACGCGTTGCACCTCGACGATCTCCACGTCTCGGGCGAACACGCCCGTCTGAGCGCGAACAGCGACGGCGCCAGGCTCGAGGATCTGGGCAGCACCAACGGCACCTGGGTCATGCGCGCCGACGAGCGCGTCTCGCTGGCTGGAGAGCAGCGCTCGCTGGCCCTCGTCAGCGGCGACGTGATCGAGCTCGGCGGCATGGGCGACGAGGCGACACGGTTGCGGGTGACACTGGCCGACGACGAGGGCGAGATCGAGGTCGTTGCGCTGCGGCCGCTGGGCGAGCTCGGCCTACCGACGGCCGAGGCCGCCTTCGACGTGCTCAAGCGCATCCTCGCTGCGCAACGAGCCATAGGCTCGAGCGAGGATCTCGATCAGGTCACGAGCCAGGTCGCCGACGCGGCGCTCGAGCTCGTACCCAAGGCCACTCACGCCACGGTCGCGCTGCGCGGAGACGAGAGCGACGGCGCGGACGTGAGCGCGCTGGTCGCCGTGGTGACGCGCACGCGCGGACGCGACGGACGTCCCACGGCGCCGACCGGGCCCGTCCCGCTCACGCGCAGCGTGGCGCGCAAGGTGCTCGAGCAGCGCGCTGCCGTGCTCGCCGCCGACGCCTCCGGCGCGGGCTTCTCCAGCGAGTCGCTGCTGGGTGCCAGCATCAGGAGCACGATCGGTGTGCCGCTGTGGAAGGGCGAGCGCATCCTGGGCGTACTGCAGGTCGACAGCCGCGGAGCGCCGGCACTGTTCGAGAGCCGCGACGTCGACTCGCTCGGCGTGCTGGCGGCGAGTGCGTCGCTGGCCGTGGCCAACGCGCGACTGATCCGCCGCCTGCTCACGGCCGAACAGCAGCTCAAGAAGGAGAACCAATTCCTCAAGGGCCGCGAGCGCGCCCGCAGCGGTGAGGTCCGCCTGATCGGCGACAGCCGCGCGATGAGCGATCTGCTGTTCAAGCTCGACAAGGTCGTGGACACGCGCGTCAGCGTGCTGATCGAGGGCGAGACTGGCGTGGGCAAGGAGCTCATCGCCTCGGCGCTGCACTACCGCAGCAAGCGCCGCGAGAAGCTGTTCGTGGCGCAGAACTGCGCGGCCTTTCCGGAAAACTTGCTGGAGAGCGAGCTCTTTGGCCACAAGCGCGGCGCCTTCACCGGCGCCACCGACGAGAAGAAGGGTCTGTTCGAGATCGCCGACGGCGGCACGCTCTTCCTCGACGAGATCGGGGAGATGCCGCTGCCGCTGCAGGCCAAGCTCCTGCGTGTGTTGCAGGAGGGCGAGATCCGCCCGATCGGCGGCACACAGGTCAAGACCGTCAACGTCCGCATCGTCGCCGCCACCAACAGAAACCTCGAGCAGGAGGTCGCCGCCGGACGCTTCCGCGAAGACCTCTACTACCGGCTCAAGGTCTTCCCCATCCGCGTCCCGCCGCTACGCGAGCGCCGCGAGGACATCCCGCTGCTCGCCCAGTACTTCCTCGAGCGCTACACGCGCGAGATCGGCAAGCCAGTCGCCGGCGTGTCGCAAGAAACGCTCGAAGCACTCTCCGCCTACGACTGGCCCGGCAACGTGCGCGAGCTCGAGAACGAGGTCCAGCGCCTGGTCATTCAGGCGGACGCCGGCGTCATCGTGGGAGTCGATCTGGTCAGCCCGGAGCTGCGCAAGGTCGAGGGTGTGATCAACGAAGCGGGCGCGGCCAAGGGCTCGCTCAAAGATCGCGTGGAGCAGGTCGAGAAGTTCATCCTGCTCGAGGTCTTGCGCGAGCACGGCAACAACAAGACCAGCGCAGCCAAGGCCCTGGGGATCACGCGCGAAGGCCTGCACAAGAAGCTGAAACAGCTCGGCATCGGCTGAATTGATCACGCCCGGGCCCCGCGATACTCTGTGGCTGATGTCTAGGACGAGGGCCGCGTTCACTCTGGTCGTTTGTTGTCTCGCGCTGGCTTCGGCGGCGTGTGACCGGCGGACACCCGAAGAAAAGGGCAAGGACTACGCGAACGAGAAGCTCGGCTTCGTCGAGGGCGCGAGCAAGGTCCTGGAAGAGAAGGGCAAGGGCATCGGCCAGTCCGTCGGCAAGGGCGTCGGCGACGTGGTCAAGGGCACGGGTTCGGGCGTCAAGGACGTGATCAACTCACCCGTGAAGGTGGAGCTCGGCCCCGACCTGGGCAGCACCGGCGTCAAGATCATGCAGGCGCACGAGGGCGACCAGAGCGGCGGCGCGCGCAACGTCGTGGTCTACCTCGACTTCCCCCAACGCTTCGAAGGCCGACTACGCCTGCACGCGGTCAGCGCCGACAAGAGCGAGATCGGCCGCGCCGATTTCGCCGACAACGTTGCTCAGGCCGCCGGCAGCCAGAAGAACGTCACCTTCCCCTTTGCCGGCGACATGCGCCTGAGCAAGGTCCAGCACTACGTCCTGCACATGACGCCGCCGAAGAACGTCAGCCTCGATCCGGCGCTGACCGACTCTGGCATCGCGCTCAGCCAGCTCAAGGAGCAGGGCAGCGACGTATCGATCTACCTCGTCTTCGCCAAGGCCTACGCCGGCGGCCTGCAGCTCCGCGCCAAGACCGCGGAGGGTACGGAGATCGGCCGCAGCCAGGCGACCGAGAAGTTGAAACAAGCTGCCGACAGCGCGAGCTTCTTCACCTTCAAGTTCGACGCCAGGGCGCCCCTCGCCACGGCGACGCAGTACAGCCTGCACTCGGCCGCTCCGCACAAGCCCTAGTTCGTCACGTCGATGCGGTCGACGTTGAGCGGTGCCACACTACCCGCGGCTTCGTCGAAGCGTAGCTCGACCAGGTTCGGGCCCTGAGCGAGCTCGAGCGTGGTGTCGACGCTCGCCCAGGTGTCCCACGCACCGGTCGCGGCAAATGACTGCGCGGCGCTGACGAGCGCGCCGTTCACCAGCACGCTGCGCGTCGCCGCGCCCGCGGCAGCGGCGTACGTCCAGCTGATCTGGTGCATGCCGGAGCTGGCGGCGTCGACCTCGAAGACAACACCCTGCTCGTCTTCGGCGAAGGCCGCGACGTAACCGAAGCCGGAGTAGCCCGCATACTGCGCCTCGAGCGCAACGTGCTCGAGCCGTGCCTCCTCGGCCTCGTAGCGCCCGGCGATGACCGGCGCGGCGGAGAGATCCGAACCGCAGAGCATGGCGTGCAGGTTCAGCGCCATCGTCGCCGAGCCCTGCTCCTCGATGCCGCCAGCCGTGGGCGGTGGTCCCATCCAGTAGGCCGAGAAGTGATCGGTGTCCGGATTGCGCGCCAGAGTCCAGATCGCCTCGGCGCCGTCGACGAGCACGTCACGGTACTCCGTGCGCGTCGGATCCTGCTGGAACAGCAACGCCATGTAGCGATAGCCGATGCCCTTCCAGGCCGGGCAATCGCCGTCGCAGTTGGTACCGAAATCGTTGAAGACGGGGCCGACCTCGGAGTCCTCCATCGGCACCGTCGCCAGGTAGTGCCCGAAGCCGTGAGCCTCGTCGAGGAAGTGCTGTTCGCCGGTCGCGGCGTGGAGCTCGAGCGCCGCGCCGATCATGATGCCGTGGTTGTAGGTGAGCGAGCCCGGCGCGCGCGCGCCGTCCGGCGGCGAGAAATGATCGAAGATGGCGAACGACGCCTGATCGACCATGTGCTCCATCCAGAAGTCGTAAACCTGGCGCGCGAAGGTCAGGTATTGATCGTCGCCGCTGCGCGCGGCCAGGCGCACGCCGCCGATCACGGGCCCGGCGTTGGAGGCCGTGGCCTTCTGCGCGTGCTGCTTGTTCCACCAGATGCCGCCCAGGTGCTCGCCGCAGCACGTCGTGTCCCAGCCCGCCATGATGTCGGTGTAGATGGTCTTGGCCTGCTCGAGGTAGAGCTCGTCGCCGGTCAGGTCGTAGGCGCGCAAGAGCGTCATCGTCATCCAGCTCTCGTCGTCGTAGTAGTCGACGAGCCAGCCGCGCTGATCGCGCCCGTCGTAGAACGCGCGGATCAAGCCGCGGTAACGCTCGCCTCCCGTGCGCTCGACGCCGTCGAGCAAGGCATCGAAGGCCTGAGCGTAGGTCCAATAGCCCGTCGAGTTGCCCGTGGAAGGCGACGCCGAGTTCAGGTACTGCTCGGTACCGTTCCAGAAGTCGACCAGCAAAGCGGCGAGGGCGCGATCGGCTCTCTCGTGAGCCGCGGGGATGTCGCAACCGTCGATGAGAGGTGGAAACAGTGGCCCCGCCGGTGAGCCCGACGAACCTGCCGTCGCCGTGCCAGCCATGCCCGCCTGGCTACCTCCCGCTCCACCATCGGTCACTCCGCCACCCCCGCCGCTGCCGCCGGTCGTCGCGCCGCCGCCACCGCTCGAGAGGCCCGCACTCCCCGCCGCTGTGTTCGTGCTGCCACCGTGGCCACCCGCGGCGTGCGGAGCCGGGTCAGTGCCGCAACCCAGCGCGACGGCGATCGTCGCCCACCCGAGCACTCGCACGGCAGGACGGCAGCTGGGTCCCATATGCCTAAGATGTATGGACGCCTGGGGTTTGGACCACATACCGTTCCAGATGGAACTTTCGTCACCCCAGCGGGTCGTCCCAACTTGCGCTCGACCCTGGCCGGCCCGATATTTTCGCCATGCTCTCTCGCTTCTGCCTGCTTGCGCTCCTCGCAGGCGCGGCAGCGTGCAACAAGACCGAACCGACGCCGTCGGGCGTCCCCTCTGGCTCGATCGCGCCCGCCACCCTGAACACCGGCCTCACGCTGCTCAGCGTGGGCGCACCCGCGCCGGACGTCGAGGGCGTCGCGCACAACGGGGAGAAGATCAAGCTCTCCGACCTTCGCGGCAAACCCGTCGTCGTCTACTTCTACCCGAAGGACAACACGCCGGGCTGTACCGTCGAGGCGCAGGAGATCCGTGACCTGTGGCAGGAGATCGGTGCGACGGGCGCCGTGGTGATCGGCGTTTCGACGGACGATGCCACGTCGCACCAGAAGTTCGCGGCGGACCACGAGCTACCCTTCTTGCTGCTACCGGATCCTTCGGGAGTGATCGCCCAGAAATTCGGAGTCCCGCTGCGCAACGGGCGGGCCAGCCGCGTCACCTTCGTGATCGGCAAGGACGGCACGATCGCGAAGGTCTTCCCCGACGTGAAGCCCAAGGGTCACGGCGCCGAGCTCGTCGACGCGCTGAAGAGCTCCTGACGCGTTACTGCGGCGCGGCGAGTGAACGCTGAGTCGCAGGCGCGGGAGTAGCCGGCGGTGGAGCCGCTTGCGGGCTGGCCGGTGGCGGCGCAGGCGGAACCGCGGCCACGGCGGTGTTGCTCGTGTTCGTCGGGAGGCCGCGGTAGCGAGCCTCGAGCGCGATCCAGACGCGATCCAGGAACGCACGATCCTCACCGCCGAGCGCACCAGGATTCACGCGCTCGACCTCGTAGGCGTACGCGAGCCATGACTGCGCGTGCGCGAAGTCGCCGAGCACGAACAGCGTCGCGCCCCGGTAGAGGCCGTAACGCGCCTGTTCGTCGGCGTCCGAGCTCGCGAGGCGGTCCTGCGTTCGCTCGAAGACCTCTGCGGCTTCGACGTAACGACCATCCGAGAAGAGGTCCGAGCCTCGATTCACGTAGTGCCCGCCGCACCCAGCGAGCAACGCCGCCACAACCAGCAGCGGAGCAGCGGAACGAGCCATCGGGCGCAAGGTGCGATCCATCGAGTCTCGAAGATTCTACATTGAGCACTGACCGCTCAGAAGGGAAGACCCGCGCAATCGTGGGAGAGTTTTCTGACTACACGGCAGCGGATCGCCCTACATGCTTGCCGGGGTAAAAGCCCAACTGTGCCAGTGTGGCTCAGATCGTTGGCCGTTTTGCCGCGCATTGCAGGCCCGTTTTGCCATTTGGCACTGTGCCATGGCACTATCTGGCCGCCTTCGCCCGCTCAACCTTCTCGGAGGTCTTACCCCATGCGCTCTTATCTGGTTTCACTGACGGCGTTTCTCCTCAGTGGTCTTGCGTACGCCCAGCCCGCAAAGGCCCAGGACGACACCGAGAATGCGGTCGAAGAGGCCGCCACGGAGGCCCCGGGAGAGGGCGAAGCCACCGAAGCCAAGCCCGAAGAGGGAGACGCCAAGGGCGCAGAGTCCGACGCCGCGGCCAACGCCGCGAGCTCCCCGGTCGAAGAAAAGGGCGTCACCTATCGCTTCGTCGGCCTGCGCTACCGCGGGCTCATCGTGCCCCAGTTCATGGAGAGCGCGTTCGGCGCCGACGGCGGCGCCACGGTCTACGCCAACAACTTCGGCCCCGAGTTCATCATCCGCAAGGACAACTTCGAGTACAACATCTCGCTCACCTACACCTCGTACGCCTTCGACGCGACGCCGTTCAAGGCCAAGAGCGACGGTGAGGACGCCTGGGAGCTCGTGACGAGCGAGATCAAGGTCATCTACCTGGGCGTCGACTTCCTGTGGAGCCACCCGTTCAACGAGAAGTTCGCCCTGAACTACGGCATGGGCGCGGCGCTCGGCATCGTCTTCGGCGATCTGCACCGCGTGCAGGCCTACAAGGACGCGAACGGCGATTACCAGCCATGTGTCGCCCCGGGTAATCCGCCCGGCTTCTACTGCGGCAACGACAACGATCACTACGGCGACTACACCGAGCCCAGCTGGGCCGACGGCGGCTCGAAACCGATCGTCTTTCCGTGGCTCGCCGGCCAGATCGGTCTGCGCTTCAAGCCGCACAAGAACTTCCAGGCTCACCTCGATGCAGGCATCGCCGTCGGCCACGTCTTCTTCGGTCTCGGCGCTGATTACGGGCTGTGACCGAGAGGACCGTAGAGCTTCCGCCTCGATATGAGCCGCTGTCGCGTTTGGGCAAGGGCGGAGGCGGTGAAGTCTGGGCCGTGCGCGATCGCCACACGCGCCGGCAGTACGCGCTGAAGCTGCTCGACCCTGGCGCCAGCGAGCGCGAGATGACCGCGCTCGTGCGCGAGGCGATGGCGCTCTCCGGTCTGGAGGGCCTGGGTGTACCGCGCGTCGTGCGCTTCGGCGTGACGCCCGGCCAGAAGCGCCCGTTCATGCTGCGCGAGCTGGTCGAGGGGCAGAGCCTGGACGAGCTGATCCACGGCAGCGCGACGCTCGAGCGCAACCTCGAGTCGCTGGCGCGCGCCGCCGAGCAGCTCACGGTGCTGCACCGCGCAGGCCTGCTGCACGGTGACGTCAAGCCCGCCAACATCATCGTCGAGGCCAGCGGGCGCACCACCTTCGTCGATCTCGGCCTGGCCGCGCCCTGGCGCGAAGGTGGCACGACCGCCGAGGGGCTGACGCCGCGCTACGCCGCTCCCGAGCTGTTCATGGGCAAGCCGCTCACCGTGCGCGCCGAGGTTTACGCGCTCGGCGTGGCGTTGAGCGAGGCGCTGGCCGCAGCGAACATGACGCGCACGGCCTCGGCGCGCGCCAAGGACCTGGTCCAGGTCGGCACGCGCGCAACGGCGCCAGAGCCGAACGACCGCTTCCCCTCCGTCGACGAGTTCGCGAGCGCGCTGCGACACGCGGCGGGCCTGGGCACGGCTCAGCCCAGTGCCCCGGACGAGATCGTCTGGCCGATCGTGGGCACCGAATCCGTGGCGAGCCAGCTGCTCGACGCCGCGGCATCGCTCCCGCCAGCGGGGATCCTGCGCGTGATGGGGCCGCCCTCGTCCGGACGGAGCGCGCTGCTCCGGCGGCTGGCGTGGTCGCTCGGCGTACGCGGCGATGCGCTGGCGTACATCGACGACCCGACCTCGCCCTCGCTGGTCAGCGCCGAGATCGAGGGCCAATCGGCCAAGGGCCTCTTCGTGCTGGTCGACGACACCGATGCGCTGTCGCCCGAGAGCGTCGCTGAGCTCGGCCGCGTGCGCGAGCGCGGAGCGCGGCTGGTGCTGGTCGGTGGCGAGCGCTTCGCCGACGGCGCGCGCGACTTCGACGTGCCGGCGCTGGAGGAGCGCGCCGCCGCGGACCTGGTGCGCCGCGCGGTGCCGTCATTGACCGACGGCATGCTGAAGCGTGTGGTCGAGATCTCCGCCAGGCGGCCTGGTGAGCTGCGCCGGCTCGTACGGCTGATCTCCAGTGACGCGGTGGCGTCCACCAGCGACATCGAGCGCAAGTTGTCGGGCGTGGACGTGCAGCTCTCGCTGCCCGAGGATGCGCTCGATGTCGCTGGTGGACGCCACCGCGTCGCTGGAGATCAGCCGTACGAGCCGGCGTAGCTCACCAGGCCGCCTGGCGGAGATCTCGACCACACGCTTCAGCATGCC
>DATLIL010000566.1:0-1953 GCA_035539475.1 Polyangiaceae bacterium | reverse complement strand
GGCGCAACTTCAAGAATGCGCCGACCGCGCTCGAAATTGGCGGCGCGACGTTCTATCGCGTGGGTCGCTGAGGCTTCGCTCAGGGACAGCTCGGATCGCTGACGACGACATCGCTCGGCGCGACGGCGTCGGCCTGGGTCGTGTCGTAGCCGAAGGACCAGGCGCTATTGGGCTCGACGCTCCAGGCCGCGCCTCCGCCGTCCGGATTGAGTGCCGTGAACACGCACTGGTTCGAGACAGCGCCGTCATCGCTGATGACCCACTTGGCGGTCGAGTGCACCTTCACGCACGTGACGCCGGGCGCCACGCCGAAGCTCAGCACGAAGGTCGTCCAGGGCGCGCTGCCTTCGTTGCTCACGTGAATGCGTCCCTTGCAGCCGGACGAATAGCCGCCGCAGCCGGGGTTCGTCGGTGTGTAGTCGTTGACGTCGATGGCGATCGCACACGAGGTCGCGCCACCCGCTCCGGTTGCGCCGGCCATGGCTTCTTGCCCGGCCGTCCCCGCGACCACGCTGCCTCCGGCGCCTGACGTGCCACCTGAACCGCTCGCTGGAATTTCGGTGGCCCCTGCGCTTCCCGCCGCGGGGCTGCCACCGGTCCCGGCGCTGGTGCCGCTACCGCCCATGCCCACGGCCGCGCTGCCGCTCGTGGTGCCGCCCGGACTGGGCGCTGCTCCAGAGCCGCCGCCTCCGGATGTCGTGTCGTCGATGACGGCATCGGGCATCGGAACAGAGTCGGGTTCGAAGCCGCTCGCACAGGCCACGCTGACCACGAGCGTCGAGAAGAGCGAGCGACCGGCCATCACGCGGGGCCCCGAAGCAAGGCCGGTGCCAGCTCGTAAGTACGGGCCACGATGTACGCGGTTGATCGCTGAAGGTACGAACTGTGCCCGCCGCGGGTGCGCGGATAGCACCGTGGGCGATCTACCCGTCGCGAACGGCGCTTCGTTCGCTGGATGATGATAGGATTGGTGGCGAATGTTGCCTCCCGGGCGAGCGCTCGCCCTGATCGTCGTTTGTGCTGCGGCTTGTTCGTTACAGTCCCTCGACGCGCTCAACCGCTGTGAGGAGACGCCCGAGGCCCCGGACTGCGCGCTACCGAGCGCTGGTCAGGGCGGCAGCGCTGCGGGCGCCACGAGCGGAGCAGGTGGGACCACGCAGGCGAGCGGAGCCGGCGGAGCGGAGGAAGCGGGCGGAACGAGTGGGGCAGACGCAGGCGACGGCGGTACCTCTACGGTGCAGGGCGGCGCTGGCGGTGCTGCGCCGGAGTGTACGACCGACGACGAGTGCGCCGAGTATCAGATCTGCCAGGACGACCAGCGCTGCGGGCCGGGGCTCGAGGTCTTGTACGAGAACAACTTCGTCGAAGAAGACGGCGAGATGTTCGCGTCATCGGGCATGATCAAGCCCGATTTGGAGATCGTGAATCGCCTTGGTTACGACGTCCCGCTCGCCCAGGTGAGGGTCCGCTACTACTACTCGCTCGAAGCGGCGTTCGACGAGACGTATCAGTGCTTCTTTCTCCTCGAACAGAACAACTGCACCTCCGAGGTGATGATCTCGTTCGGCGGCGACGCGACGAACCACTACTTCGATCTCACCTTTCCCGACAACGCGTTCTCCATCACGGCGCGCGGCGGCACTACTGAGCTGATCAGCCTGGGGATCACCAAGGAAGACTTCAGTCACTACGACCAGACCAACGACTATTCGTTCAGGCCGGAGCCTGGACGAACGACGCAAGAAAACATCACGCTCTACGTGAATGACGTTCCGGTCTGGGGCATCGAGCCGTAGTTAGCGCCCAAGGCGTTGCGCGAGCTGGTAGGCGTAGAGCGACGGCACCGCCAGCCCAGGGCGATTGAGCCCCTCGACGTAGGCGTTGGGGTAGACGAGCTCGAGCGGCGCGCTGCCATGCAAGCCCACGATGCGTGCCGGACCCGCGTCGTCGACG
>DATLIL010000565.1:0-3537 GCA_035539475.1 Polyangiaceae bacterium | reverse complement strand
CAGCAGCGGCGTGAGGCGCTGCGACCGCATCCGCTCGGCAAGCGGCGACAGCAGCGCATCGATCCGAGGCAGCTCGGGTTGCCGTGGGCGGCGTGATGGGGTGGCTGTTATGACTTCGAGTGTTGAGCAAGAGGCAGCGATCGACATGATCCGGAACTTCGCCGCTACCTATGAGGAGGCGGCGAAGCACGGCCTTACGAAGCACGAGGGTGTCAAGGAGATTGTCGGCGTGCTCGCCAGCATCTCGAAAAACGGGTGTCCGAAGCCGCCGTTTTCGCGGGAAGTGCTCGATCTCATGCGTGAGATGGATCTCGCTTATCGGGCAGGGAAGCCGATTCAGGAGATCAAGGCGCTTCGGTTTTACCTGGAGATGGCTAGGTCGATGGGCGCGACCTTTCCGACGAATGCGACCTCTGTTCCGGACTTCATCCGCGCATGTCCACAGGCAATCCAGCTCGGGTTCCTGTCCGCAATGCGAACGCGCAGTGTGGCGGATCTGGACTCGTTCACCCCGCACGCATACATCGCTGACCGGTCGATCGCCCTCGGGCAGCCCAATATCTTCCGAATCGGACCGGACCTGCTAGACGCGCTAGTGAACACCGACCTGTCTGGGGCCCTGTCAAGCGACGTGAGGTTTCCCTTCGGTGGCTTCTACATCGCCCTCCCAGGCAACACGCGCCTTCGCTGCTCCGACGGCACCAACAGTGCTCACCGGTTCGCCGTGAGCCTGATCGGGGTGGCGGAGACCGGCGAGCTTGGCCCGCGAGGCCGCTCGATGGTTACCGTCGCCTATGCGGAACCCAGGGCCGGTTCGATTCCGGACGACGACGCGATCAGCACACGCTTTACCTCCCTCGACTCCGAAGAGGACGCGCGCCTTACAGAGGCGTTCAAGTCGATGGGCGCGTTCAAGAGTGATGGCATGGAGTGGGACGGATATCCCGACTACAACATCACCCCGCGTCTCGTTCTGAACTTCATTCTGTACCTGAGCACGCGCCCCAGGATTCGCGCCGCTGGCTCTGGCAAAGAGGTGAGCCTCGACCAGGTGGCTCAGTTCTCGCCGCCTCGCAGGACGCGAGTGGACATGCGGCTGCGACCCCAGCGATGGGATGTTGGTGGAGGGACCTCCATCATTCGCCGAAAGCCCACTGACGTGGTCGTTCGCGGCCACTGGCGGAACCAGGCACATGGGCCGAAGCATGCGCTTCGCCGACTGACATGGATCGAGCCCCATGTGCGATGTGCAACCGGCGCCGATGCCCCTGGTCACGACTATGTCTGGAGTGCTTGATGTGGCATCCGGGCACCAGCCGCGACATCGCGCTCATGTTCGCGTCGCTCTCCGTCTTCGACGTGTGGGAGAAGCTCGGCTGGAACGTCGACAAGAGCGACAGCGACGCAGAGCGCGAGTATGTGCGCGAGTACCAGCGTGCATATCAGCGCGAGCGCAAGCGCAAGCGGGCCGCTCCTGCCCGCGCCTCGCGCCGTGAGCAGCGAGACGCACTCGCGAGTCGAGTAGCAAACATGCGCGCCGAGGGCATGTCGATCAGCGCGATCGGCAGAGCCATCGGCAAGGCGCCTGGGTCTGTGCACTGGATCCTCAAGCATCAAGAACAGCGTCGTCCGGGGGTGAGATGAGCAAGCAGTCTCAGAGATACGCCCGCCTCATGGGCGACTTCTGGCGCCACCCACGTCTCGCTCAGCTCTCGCCCGCGGCGGTGGGAGTGCACTGCAGAGCGATGTCGTACTGCGCCGAGCAGATGACGGACGGCGTCGTTGTGCGCCCGCTCGTCGCCGCGTTCTGCATGGGCTGCGACATGGCCAGCGTCGTCGCTGAGCTGATCGACGCGGGCGTCTGGCAGGAGCACCCGACTGGCTACGAGCTCCGCGACTGGGCCCAGCACAACATCACGGCCGACGCGTGGGCTCAGAAGAAGGAAGATCACAGGCAGCGCATGGCTGCAATCCGCGAGGCAAAGCGCGCTCGCGAAAAGGCCAATGAAGTCACCGGCGTACATGCTTGTGACCGATCACAAGCCGATCACAGCGATGCATGTGACGCCAGTGTGCAGCAGCCCCCTCTAGACGAAGGACGAAGGACGAAGGACGAAGACGAGGATCTCTCTTCGAGAGATAGATCCCCCGAGGGGGGGCCCGCCGCTGTCGCGGCGCCTGAGTCTGGCCCGGTG
This sequence comes from Polyangiaceae bacterium, assembly GCA_035539475.1. Taxonomy (GTDB): domain Bacteria; phylum Myxococcota_A; class Polyangia; order Polyangiales; family Polyangiaceae; genus PMG-095. The sequence continues at coordinate 1,342 of DATLIL010000565.1, read as the reverse complement.
GCCGAGGTCTTCGAGTATTGGCGCACCGTCATGGGCAAGCGCTCGACCGCGGTGCTCTCGGACAAGCGACGTAGGCTCATCCGGGCAGCCATCAAGTCGCACGGTGTCGATACCGCGAAGGCCGCAATCGACGGCTGCGCGCGCACCCCGTGGAACATGGGCGAGAACCCGGACCGAAGACGGTTCGATGATATCGAGCTGATTCTGCGCGACGCGCAGCACATCGAGAGATTTGCCGACGCGCCGCAGAGCCTGTCGAGAAGAGGCTTCTCGCCGCCCGCCGCAGAGCACGAGTTCACGCAGACCGAACTGACCCCTGACCTTTTCCGAAAGAAGGCCGGCAATGGTTGACCTGAACAAGATCCTCGCTGGACTTCGCGTCATGACCGAGGCCGAGGAACTCGAGCACAAGCGCGAGCAGGCCGAGGCCGAAGCGCGTAAGGCTCAGAGTGAGCGCAGCTGGGCGCTGCGTGACTCGGAGATCCCGATTACCGACGAGATGCGGGCGGCAGTCGTGCGCGACACGCTCAAGGCGACTCCCGCGCTCGCCACGGTCCGTCAGTGGCACGAAGCCTGGAAGAGCGGGGCAGCGCCGGTACTTGTCCTCGTGGGCCGCCCTGGCGTCGGCAAGGGCGTCGCGGCTGCGTGGGTGCTCTCGCGAACTCACCGGCCCGTCTACCTCAAGGCGCGCAATCTGGTGGCGTACCACGCAGCGTCGTTCGGTGAGGAGCGCCAGCGATACGAGCAGGCCGTGCGCACTGAGCTCCTCGTTGTCGATGAAGTCGGCACCGAGCAGCGCGAGGCGAAGGCGGCGATTCAGGACGTGCTCGACGACCGCATCGGCGGCAAGCGCCGGACTCTGCTCATCAGCAACCTGTCGAAGGCTGCGCTGCTTGAGCGCCTTGACGAGCGCACGGTCGACCGGCTGCGCGAACTCGGTGTGATCGTGGAGTTGGCCGGCAAGTCGATGCGGTCCGGCGCGCTCTGACGCGGTGTACGGGAAGTCGTGACCGACCCCCTCGCCAAAACAGGCTTCCGCGCGCGCGCGCGACGCAAGCTCACTGACGACGTCCTCGGCCGCATCTTCCAGCGGAGGGCCGACGGGATGACCTGGGACGCGGCGTGCGCCGAGGAGGGCGTGCACACGGAGTCGCTGCGGCAGCTGGCCAAGCGCGACCCGGTGGTGGGCGCGTCGTACGACGCGGCGAACGCGAAGGGCGCCGAGCACTACCAGCGCAAGATCGAGCTCTGCCTCGAGAGCGGCGACCCGACGCTGACGAAGGCGTGGACGGGCTGGGCGTGGCTGGCGGAGCGCTTCCACCCGACGGTGTTCCGCAGGCCC
>DATLIL010000564.1:0-6069 GCA_035539475.1 Polyangiaceae bacterium | reverse complement strand
CACCCGTCGACCTGGTGACCCGCCTCGAGCCCACGAGCGCGCCGCTGCTTTTCTTCACGGTGGTCGTCGTTGGCGGGCACACCTGCGCGGAGTGGGGGGCTCAGCATGTCACGCCCGGCGGCAGGTGGGTTCGCAAGCCCGGCTATCTACCCCCGGCGTTCTTCCCCATGTCGCTCGAGTCGCCGGCGGAAAACGGCGGCACGATGGCCAGCATGTGCGGAGATCTACCGCGGGCCGTGCTGCTCGTGGCGGCGAGCTATGGGACCAAGGAGAAGCCACGTCCCTTGACCGATGCAGACGCGCTCTTCCTGGCGCCAGTGCTCGCGAACCTGGCGCGCGCCGCGGGTGTGAGCCCGAAGACAGCGCCAACCACCGGCACTGGCACCGGCACCAGCACCGCCAGCGGCACGCGCGTGACGCTGACCTCGCTACGCACCGAGATCGAGCTGCCGACCGCCTGGATGCACAAGAGCCAGGACGGCGCTGACATGATGAAGCGAACGACGGCGCCGAACGCCGGCGTCGTGTTCAAGCCGATGGGCAGTATCTGCAACGGCCCCTGCACCTGCGCGCGCTGGGAGGAGGCCATCCGCACCATGCCCGAGACGAACATGGTGACGCGGCCGAGCTACTGGGTGAACGGGTACTATCCCAACGCGGACGACCACTTCGGGACCCCGAAGGCGGGCACCAATATGTGCCTCGACACGCCGGACGGCGCCGTCCTGGCCCTCGTCATCACGCCTTCGGCGGTGGACCCCACCATGGGCGAGGCAAAGCTCGTCCTGGAACGCGCGATCGCGGCGCGGTCGCCACGGCCCCTCGAGTTCACGCCTCCGCCATCGTCGCCTCCGCCATCGTCGCCTCCACCTCCCGCGACTGAATCATCACCGCCGCCCGCGACGTACGAGGAACCGCCGCCCTACTCCCCTCCGTCCGAGTCACAGCCCACGCCACCTCCACCCGCGTACGACAGCGGCTCCAGCAGCAGCGGCGACGACTCCGACTACTCGGTCGGCCCCTTCGTCAACCCGCACCGCGCCGAGCTCTTGATCCAGAAGCTGGAGAGCACGACAGCCGGAGTCGACCTTTCGATCACCGGCGCGGGGTTCCGCCTGGACGGAGTCCACAGCGGAGAGGACAGCGTCGCTTTCACGGGGCGCTACGGCGTCACGTTCAGCTACTTCGATGACTCGAGCGTCGCGCTGGACGGCGACGTGGGCGGCGGCCTCTCGCTGCGCCTGGCCGAGCCCTTCGCCGTCATCCCCATGCTCGGTGTGGGCGGCGATTCGCTGAGTGGAGGCGACAGCGGCTTCGACATGGACTTCGCGTTCTACTGGTATCCCGGGCTCGTCGTGCAGATGGACCTGGGAGTGGGGATCGAGGCGTCGATCGCGCGGATCATGCGCGGCGGGGACGGCGTTCCCAAGGAGACCCGCGCCGTCGCACGACTGCTCTTCGGCGGCGGGGAATCCAAGTGGGCGCTCGGCTTCGACTATCGCGACTACGAGACCGCCCGCTCACTGGGCGGCTCGCTCGGGCGCACCTTCTGAGGCGGCCAGCATGCGACTTCGTTTCGGCATCTCGTGCGCGCTGGCGCTAGGGCTCTCGTCGAGCGTGGCGACGTCCCAGGTCGGTCCGGACGATATCTCGTCCACGCTCGTCCTCCCCGGCGGACAGAAAGTGGAGCTACCTCAAGACTGGGCGGCCATCGGCCAACCCGGAGACCAGTACGTCAATCGAATCCGTCCCATCTTGCCGCTGCTGCAGCTCGGCGTGGCCAGAAACGCGCCTCCGGACTGCGGCTCCTGGGAAGCGCAGCTGCGCAGCGGTGGCGTGCCCAGCACGGAGCTCATCCCGCGGCCGGACTTCGTTCCGGAAGCCTTTCATTCCACCGGCTACGACAAGACGAACGAAGGCTACACCACGCAGACGTTGTGGCTGTGCCTGCCGGCGCGGCAGACCATGCTGGTCGCGGTCTCGTACACGCTCACGGACAGCGCGCTGCCGGGCGTGAGAGTCGTTCTCGAGCAGATCGCCGCCGCGGCCGGGGCACGGGTGCGCACGAGCGCGCCGGCACAGCCCACCGTGGCGCCCCGCTCGTCAGAGCCGGCGCCCTCGAGCCCCTCGCTCATGCCCAAGGTCCCGCTGCCGCCGGTCGAGCGCTACGATCCTGCGGAGCTCGAGCAGCTCCGCAGCTTCGTCGAGCAAGGCCTCGCCGGCGGCTACTACGACTTCGCGCGGCCGATCGCGACGCGCGTGATCGAGATCGTCGAGCGAAAGCTGGGCAAGAACAGCGCGGCGCTCTTGCCCGATCTCGAGCGGCTGGTGCGGCTGCGGGTCTTCAGCGCCGATCCGGGCGCCGACCAGCTGATCCAGCGCGCCGCCGAGATCGCCCACGAGAACGGCGGTGCCCGTGGCCAGGCCAGTACCCTGACGAGCTACGCCGCGCTCAAGCAGAAGGCCTACGACTACGTCGGCGCCCACGCCCACCTGGAGCGCGCGCTCGCGCTGCTCGAGGCTGATCGTGGGCCGCAGTCGGCGGAGGTCGCCTCTGTGCTGCTCCTGCTCGCGGAGCTCGAGCTCGACTCGGGAGACTATGTCCGCCCGTCTGCGCGCCTGACTCGCGCGCTCGAGATCACCACCAGGCGCGATCGCAACGCGCCCGAGCAACTCGGCGCACTCGTCGCGCGCGGGCGGCTCTACGTCTCGCGCGGCGATCTGGAGCTCGGTCGCAAGGATTACCTGCGGGCCAGCGAGATCGCGGAACGGCTCGCGCCCAACGACGTGCGACGCCATCCCCCGCTGCGCGGCCTGGCGCTGCTCGCCGAGGCCCAGGGCAAGTACGACGACGCGTCCCAGTACTACGCACGTGCGATGAAGCTGAGTGACGCGCTCGGCACCGATAGCCCCGAGGTGTTCGAGGACATGTCGGGCGCCATGCGCTCGTACCTGGGCGGACTCGCTGGTGATGCCTGGAGTGCGCGGCACGCGCTGGAGACGACGGAGAAGAAGTTCGGCCAGAACCACCCGCTGGTGGCCAAGGCGCTGCTCACCGTCGCTCGCGGCTACTCGCGAGAGCCGACCACGGCGGAAGGCTTCGTGACACGAGCGCTCACGATCCAGGAACGCGCGCTGGGCGCGAGTCACCCCGATCTCGCGACCACGTTGAGTGCGCTCGCGGCCATCTACGAGGCGAGCGGGCGGAGCGCTCGAGCCGTGGAGTCGAGAGCGCGGGCCGCGGAGATCCGCGAGGAGAACCTGGGCCTGCTGCTCAGCGTCGGCTCGGAGGCGCAAAAGCGCCTGTATATGTCGACGCTCGAGGACGAGACCAACGCCACGATCTCTTTGCACGCATTGCGCGCAGCCAAGGACCCCGCGGCGGCGCGCCTGGCGCTCGTCACGGTGCTGCGCCGCAAGGGACGCGTGCTCGACGCCATGGTGGACGCGCTGTCGTCCTTGCGCCGTCGCCTGGGGCCGAACGACCAGGCCGTGCTCGACGAGCTCAAGCGCGTCCGGGCTCAGCTCGCCACGCTGGTCATTCGCGGACCGGGTGTGCTCGACCCCCAGGCACATCGCACGCTGATCGAGAAGCTCGAGGCGCAGAGCCAGGCCCTCGAGTCCAGGCTCGGCGAAGACTCCGGCCTGTCCGCCGTGCTCGAGCGCGCGACGCTCGAGAAGGTCCAGGGCGCCATCCCCGGCGACGCGGCGTTGATCGAGTTCGTGAGCTACCGCCCGCTCGAGCTCGACTCCGGCAGCGCGGACGGTAGCTTCGGCGCGCCCCACTACGCCGCCTACGTGCTGAAGAGCAACGGTCAGCCGGCCTTCGCCGATCTGGGCGACGCCGCGGCCATCGATCTCGAGGTGCGGGCGCTGCGGCTCGCGCTGTCCGACCCCCAGAAGGACCCAGCCGGGCCAGCGGCGCAGCTCCATCGGCGCATCGTGGCGCCGCTCGCGGGCCATCTCGCTGGCGCGCGCCACCTGCTCCTGTCGCCCGACGGGGCGCTCAATCTGGTGCCCTTCGCGGCGCTCACGGACGAGTCCGGCACGCCCCTCACGCTGACCTACGAGCTCAGCTACCTCACCACCGGCCGAGATCTCCTGCGCTTCGGCAAGGCGCAGCGCTCGAGCAGTGTTCCGGTCGTCCTGGCGAATCCCGACTTCGGCGCCAAGTCCGCCGAGCAACAAGGCGGGACGGCGCTGTCGCGTGCGACCTTCACCGAGCTCCCGGGCACCCAGGCCGAGGCCATGGGCGTGTCCGAAGAGCTGAAGGACCCGGTGTTGTGGACGCGCCAGGAGGCGACCGAGAAGGCGCTCAAGAGCGTGCATTCTCCCGAGATCCTGCACGTCGCGACGCACGGCTTCTTCCTCGAAGGCAAGGGGAGCGGTAGCCAGGCGCAACGCGCCCTGGTGTTCGAAGAGTCGGCTCCAGACACCACGGTGCTCAAGATCGAGAACCCGCTGCTGCGCTCCGGGCTCGCGCTCGCCTCCGCGAACATGGGCAAGACCGACGCCGACAACGACGGTGTGCTCACCGCGCTCGAAGCCGCAGGACTCGAGCTCTCCGGAACACGCCTGGTCGTGCTCTCGGCGTGCGAGACCGGTGTCGGTGAGATCAAGACGGGCGACGGCGTCTACGGCCTGCGCCGGGCCTTCGTCATGGCCGGAGCCGAGACCGAGATCATGAGCCTGTGGAAAGTGGACGACGCCGCGACCCGCGACCTGATGGTCGCGTTCTATCAGGCGCTCCGCTCCGGGCAGGGGCGGGCGAGCGCGCTGCGTTCGGCGCAGCACCTGATCATGGAGAGTCCCGCGCGGCGCCACCCGTACTACTGGGCAAGCTTCATCGCGTCGGGAGACTTTCGGCCGCTGTCCGCCACTGCTGCGTCCAAACCCGGCGCCGTCGCCCCGAGCGCGCGTGGCTGCGCTTGCGAGCAGGCGGGTGCGCGCGCTGCCGACGCTGGTTGGTCGTGGGCTACGCTGCTGCTCGGGTTGATGATGGCCGCGAGACGAAAGCTCAGCTCCGCTCGCGAGGGCGCAGCGTGGGCTGATGCGAACCGGCGATCTCCGCGGTGAGCGGACCGGAGCACGCTGTCTCGCCGCTGCAGCACTCCGCCTGATTCACGCCGAACATCGGGCAACCGCCGCGAGCGCAGGCTGCGTGGCCGTGAACGTAGATGAGCTCGGATTTGCACAGGGCGCACAGCATGGCGTGACCTCGGCGGGACCATAGCACTGGCCCCGAGAGCAGGACGACAGTAGCTTCACGCCGGATGGCGCTGACGAAGGAGCAGGAGCGTGCGCTGGCGCTGCTCCAGCAAGGGCTGACGACGGCTGAGGTCGCCGAGCGCCTGGGCCTGCCTCGCCCCACCGTCTGGCGCTGGCAAAACGAGCTCGCCGAGTTCGCCGCGACGGCGCCGACTGCAAGCGAGACGCGCGGCAAGCTCACGCTCCGCGAGGTGGTGCGCATCGCGGTGACGCTCCTGATCATCGTGCTCACCGCGCTCTTCTTCTACCTGGGTTACTGGGCGTAATCGGCTCGTCGTGAGACACGGCTACCGTGTGGGTTGCGAGGCGAGCAGCTCCGACACGCTCTTTTTCCTGGCGCGGGTCGCGATCGAAAGCTGAAATACGATCGTCCGTCGCCAGTGCTGGGCGACGAAGACTCGCGGGCATCCTGGCGACGCTGGGGTCGTCCTGCTTTCGACTTACTCAAAGGAGCTTTCTTCATGCGCCGGATCACGTCCCTTCGCTGCCTTTGCCCGAGTGCCCTGACCCTGGTCTTGCTGACGAACTGTTCGGAGGCGCCGCCTTCCACGCGGCCGCCGATGGCGACAGGCGGCTCGAGCGGTGCTGGCGCGGGCGGCGCGAGCGCCGGAACGGGCGGCAGCGTGAGCGCCGGAACGGGCGGGACCGTGACTGCTGGCAGCGGTGGAACGGGAACCGCCGGATCAGCGACGGGAGGTGGCGGCGCGGGCGGCTCCGTCGCGGGCACTGGCGGCGATAACGCTGCCGGCACCGGCGGCGGTAGCGGCACCGGCGGCGGTAGCGGCTCGGGCGGGGCTGGCT
>DATLIL010000563.1:0-4046 GCA_035539475.1 Polyangiaceae bacterium | reverse complement strand
CTAGTAACTGTTCATCGGGGGCTGCGCCCCCGATGAACAGTTACTAGTGCCGGCGCTGCGAAGCAGCGCGTCGGCGAAGCCGGCCGTCCCACAATCCGATTGTGGGACGCGGCACTAGGCGACGGCTTCAACGAAACGGATCGGGACGGTGACGACGAACGTGGCGCCCTGGCCGAGGCGCGATTCGACGTGAACCCCGCCGCCGAGCGCGGCCACCATCTCGCGCACCAGCGTGAGCCCGAGACCGATGCCCGGCAGGTGCTTGTTCTCGGTGGGGCCGATCTGCTCGAAAGGCTCGAAGATCAGCGCCTGGGCGTCCTCCGAGATACCGGGCCCGGAGTCCCTGACGAAGAGCTTCAGGTTGCTGCCCGCCACTTCGAGCACGATGGCGATCTCTCCGCGCTCGGTGAACTTGACCGCGTTCTCCACGAGATTCAGCAGCACCAGGCGCACTAGGCGCGGGTCGGTCTCGATCAGCGGCAGGGACTCGGGCGCCCTGAGGTCGAGGGTCAGCGATTTTTGATCGGCGTAGGGTGCCGTGAGCGCCACGACCTCCTCCGCAACGTCGCGCGGGTTGAAGGCCTGCCGCGTGATCTCGAGCCGGCCGCCTTCCATGCGCGTGTACTCGAGCACGCCCTCGATCAGGCGCGACAGCTTGCGGATCGAGCCGTGGCAACGGAGCAAGAGCTCGCGGTACTTCTCTGGAAACTGGTCTGCCGCTCGCGCCAGTCGATCGACCTGGAGCTGTATCGCGGCCAGCGGCGTGCGAAGCTCGTGCGAGACCATACGCAGGAACGTGGACTTGACGCGGCTGGCACGCTCGGCCTGATCGCGCGCGGTGCGCATGGCGTCGAGCGTCGAGGCGAGCTCGCGCTTCTGCTCGGCGAGCTCGTAGGCCAGGAGCTCGAGGTCGCGCACCTGACTACGGAGCTCGTGCTGCAGCACGTCGCGCGCGCGCTTCATGGCCACCAGGTTGCGCACGCGCGCCAGCAACTCCGAAGCAGAGAACGGCTTGAGGATGTAGTCGAGCGAGCCCTCGCCGAGCAGGCTGACACGCAGCTTTTCGTCGGCCATCGCCGTCACCACGAGGATCGGCAGATCCTCGAACTCCGGGCGACGGCGCAGCGTGCGTACGAGCTCCTCGCCGCTGACACGCGGCATCATCAGGTCCGTCACCACGACGTCGGGCCGCTCGCGCACGACCGCCGCGAGCCCGCTCTCGCCGTCCATCGCCGACGACACCTGGAAGTCGCCACGCAGCATCTGGCGCACCAAGTGGTTCATCTCAGGGTTGTCCTCGACGACGAGCACGCGGGGCCGTTCGACCCGGAACGCCATCGGCGGAGTCCCATCCGTCCGCCTGAGCTCGGCCAGCGTCTGATCGATGGCCGCGCGCGTCTCGCGTGACTCTACCGAGTCGTCACTGCGTACGAGTCTGCCCGCAGGTGCGCGCCGCGGCAGCGTGACGCGGAAGCGAGCGCCGCCTTCCGGGGCGTCATCGAGGCTGACGTGGCCAGCGTGCGCTTCGACGAACTCGCGTACGATGGAAAGCCCGAGGCCAGTGCCGCCGAGCTGGCGCTCTGGGCCGGCCTCCAGCTTCTCGAAACGCTCGAAGACTCGCTCGCGATCGCTCTCCCGAATGCCCGGGCCGCTGTCGGCCACCTCCAGCACGAGATCCTCACCCACGGCCTGCAGCGAGCAGCGGATGACGCCGTTCTCGGGCGTGACCTTGAACGCGTTCGACAGCAGGTTGAGCACCACCCGCTCGATCTTGTCCTCGTCGAACTGGGCCCGCAGCTCCTCCGGGCAATCCACCAGCAGGTCGATCTTGCGTTCCCGCGCCACGCCCGCGAAGTGCGCGGAGGCGCGCCGCAACAGCGAGGCAGCGTCGGCGTCGTAGTAGACGAGCTCCAGGTGTCCGGACTCGATCCGTGACACGTCGAGCAAGTCGTTGACGTGCTTGAGTAGGGTACGCGAGTTGCGGATCACCACGTCCAGATCGCGACGCTGTTCGGCGTTGAGGTTCGGCGCGCTCGACATACGCTCCGCCGGGCCGAGCAGCAGCGTGAGCGGCGTCCTGAGCTCGTGGCTCACGTTGGCGAAGAGCCGCGTCTTCATCACCTCCGCGGCGCGTGCCTTCTCGTACAGGTTGCCGAGCTCCCCCACGCTCGTCTCCAGGGCGAGGCCACGCTCGCGCGCCAACCTCGCGTCCCTGGCCAGAGCGATGGCCTTGGGCACCAGGCGCGCCAGCATGACGGCAGCCGACAGCGCAGCGAGCGCGGTCAAAGGCATGAACACGGCTCGGACGTGTTGCAGCTCGCCGGGTGCGCCGAAGGCGTTCAAGAGCCGCGTCACGGCCCCGCCGAGCAAGAACACTCCGAGCGCGAGCACCATGCGCCTGAACGGCAGGTCGCGACCGCGCCAGAGCATGTAGCCCAGCGTCGCGGCGAGCACGAGGCTGGACAGGGCGATCACGACGTCGGCGCCGACGAGGACCCACCCGGCGCTGGATTGTTCGCGCAAGGCGTCCCGCTGCGGCGCGAGCGCGTGCAGCGAACTATCGACGACCCAACGCGGCATCGTGACCTGCTGCAAGTGTGGCCGATACCGGGCCGCGAGTCACCACCGGCAGTCGGGCGACCTCAAGCCGCGGCCGGAAGGCGCACACGGCAGTGAACACCGCTGATTTCGTCGTTGTAGATCTGGACCGACCCACCCATCGACTGCACGGCCTCGCGCACGAACCAGAGCCTGAGTCCGGCGCTCCAACCTCGACCCCGCCCGAGGTAGTCGGGTGAAAATACGCGAGGTAGGTCCTCCGCCGGGATCTGTGGGCCGTCGTCGCGAACGTCCAGAACGACTTCACTGCCCTCACGACCGACGTGGACCTCGATGCCCGCGGCCGTGGTCCCGCCCAGCCTGGGCCCCGACAATGCCTCGACGGCATTCCGCAACAGGGCGCGGCAAATGTAGTGCACCACCTGGGCGTCGGCGGCGACGTGCGCTGGGCCTTGTTCCAGCAGGACTCCACCGACACCGCCGACCGTGGCGCCGAGCGCGGTCTGCACCGCTCGAGTCAGGTCGACCTCCCGCTTCTGCGACCAGCGCGGGATCGGCAAATCCCGCAGCGAGCGAATGGTATCGACCATGCGCCAGCACTGCTCGAGCAGCTCCGGGATGTTCGGCTCCGAGGGTTCGTCCCCCAGCGGCCGTCCCGTTCGACGGGCGTGCTCCAGCGAGTGGATCAGCACGGTCAGCGGGTTGGCGATCTCGTGGCCCACGGCGCCGGCAATCAGGGCCATGGCGTCACGTAAGAACGCCGGCAGCTCGGGGCCGTCGTCGTGCCGCGCCAGGACGTCGCGTACGGTGTCGCACAGCTCCTGAGCCTCGAACGGCTTGGGGAGGACGGCGTCCGCGTCGATCGTCTGAGCCTGCGCGCTATCGTCCGCGGTCAGCACGACCACGGGTACGTCGCGCAGGGCCGGGTCACGACGCTGCTCCATGCGAAAACGCCAGCCATCCATCGTCGGCATCCACAGGTCGAGCAGGACGATGTCGATCGGCGTGCCGCGGCGCAGAATGTCGAGCGCCGTGGCGCCGTCGGCGGCTTCGAGCACCTGATACCCGTCATCGCGAAACAGCTCGGCGATCTCCATACGCAGAGCCTCGTTATCCTCGACCACGAGGAGTGCACGCTGATCGCCGCCCAGCTCGCGCTCCGGCTTGTTGCGCTCCATCGAGTGGGGCGAGGTGTCGTCGGAGCGGAGATTCGTCGAGGTATTCACGTTTGCTCGGGCAGTGTCAGCAGAACTGGCGGTCATCGTCGTGTCGCCACTCAGCACACCGCATGCCATGCCTAGCGCGCACCGCGGGGCGCATACGGCCCCTCAACCGGAGTACGGTCATCGACGGTCGTATCCATCTTGCGCAGACGGGCGTCCACGGACAGGGGCCCGGCGCCAAAGACGGTGAACACGACCAGCATGAAGAACACGAGTCCGGCGAATTCCAGCGATTGGCCCTCGCCGAGCAGACCTTCACCCCAA
>DATLIL010000562.1:0-10285 GCA_035539475.1 Polyangiaceae bacterium | reverse complement strand
GAGGCTGACCGTCGGCGCGGTGCTGTCGCCGCTGGTCTTGACCACGGTGTAGGCCTTCGTCGAATCGTTGAATTCGACGCGATAGGTGCCGGCGCCGCCGCTGATCGGGATGTCCGTTTCGCCCGCGCCACAGGTGCCGTCGTGATTGGTGTCGCCCCAATTGGTGGCCCAGTTGGCGTAGGTGTCGAATTTGAAGCGCTCGCTCGTCGTCGCGCCGAACGTGGCGTCTGCTTGCCAGAGATTAGTGGCGACCTTGACCATGGCGTGGGCGCCCCAGGAGTTGTGCGTGCCGCGCACGTACATGGTCGGATACACCGAGGCATAACTCGAGTTACTCACCGTCACGTTTCTGGGCGCTGACGTGCTGACGTTACCGGCCGCGTCGTAGGCCTTGGCCGTCAGGCTGTAGGCGGCGTTCGCCAGGTTCGTCGAGCTCCAGGAGACGCTGTACGGGGCCGTCGTGTCCGTGGCGATGATCGTCGTTCCAGCGTAGAAATCCACCTTGCTCACGGCGACGTTATCGCTGGCATCGGCGCTCAGCGTGACCGCTCCGGTCAGCGTCGCGCCGGCCGCGGGCGCGCTGAGCGCGACGCTGGGGGGCGTGGCATCGCCCTGCTTGATCGCCGAGTAGGCCCGCGTGGAATCGTTGAAGGTGATGGTGTAGGCGCCGGCACCGTTCACGATCGCGATGTTGGCGCCGCCCGGGTCGCCGACACCGTCGCTGTTGTTGTCTCCCCAGTTCGTCGCCCACGTGCCGCTCACATCGAACTTGCAGGCCTCGGATTGTGAGCTGCCGAACGTCGCGGAGACCTGCCAGACGTTGTCGCTGACGAGGGTCATGGCGGTGGTGCCCCAGGCGTTGTTCGTGCCTCTCAGGTACATGCTGGGGTAGGCGCTGGTCAGGGCACTCGAGATCCGACCGAGCTCGGGTTCATCGTGCTCGGAACCAGCGTTGCCGCAGCCGCCGAGCATGCCGGTGAGGCCAAATACGATAAGGGTCGTCCTGAACATCGGGTGTCCTTCTTTCGCCTACAGCGGCCCGCTCCTCGAGCAATCAGCCGGCGTGCCCCTCGTCAGCGAATGGAAGCTGTTGCTGCGATCACAAGCCCAACTGAGGTCGACCCTTGTTCGTTTGGTGGGCTAGTGGCGTCCATGACGCGCCGCTGTAGGCTCGGATGGCGGCGGCAACAGTGCCGGTTCAAGAGGGTGACCGCGCCAATCGGGCGGCGGGAAATCGCTAGCGACGCGTTCCTCAGGTCGTGGTCGCGGGCGGCGGAGGCGTCAGATCGGGCGGCTGGAAATCGGCGGGGCGCGACTCGGCGTCGGCGATCAGGTCGGGGATGAGCTTGGGATCGAGGCCGCGCCAGAACACGTGCCAGGGCTTGCGCCGCACCATGCCGTCACACACGCCCTGGTACCAGGCGGCGATCGGGTTCTCGGCGCGCGTGCGCCAGTACAGGGCGGGGAAGTCGCGCTGCATGGCCTGCCAGAGATCGTTGCCGATGCCTTCGCCTTGAGCCTCGGGCAGGACGGCGAACTTGGAGAGGTAGGGTGCGCGGGGGCCAGGGGTGATCACGGCGGCGCCGCGGTACTCGGCATCGAGGTAAACGGCGAGCGGGGGCTCGCTGATGAAGCTTTCGTGGAGCAGCTTGCCGAAGCTCGCTTCGAGCAGCGCCTTGAGGCGCTCGACGTCGAGGCTCTGGTAGCTGTCGTGGCGCTGGACCTGCGCGCCGTGCTTGACCAGCGTACCGGCGCCCTTGACCGTGAAGAGCTCTTTGAGCAGGTTCAGCGGCGAGGTCACGCTGACGAGCAGCGGCAGGGGTGCTGTCAGGTCGATCAGCTGGCGCGCGGTGTCGAGCAGCTCGAGATCGCGCTTCGGCATCAACTTGGCCGCCAGGAGGCCCTGGTAGTCCGTGCGTAGGTTGATGACGGAGAGTCGAGTGTTGGTGCTCGAGCGCTCACGCCGGCCGAGGCCACCGCGGCGGCGTAGCAGCACGAACTTGTGCGTCTGGAGCTTGCTCACGAGCCCGGCGACGAGTGCCAGGCGCTGGTCCAGGCCGACGCCCTCGGTGGGCGTGAAGTGCAGGATGGGGATGCGCTCGGCGTGCAGCTCCTCGCGCACGCGCTCGGCGAGGTCCGGCTCATCCATCGTGTGAGGGCAAGCGTCGAGACCGGCGGCGGGCAGGCGCTTGACCAGGCGTTCCGCGCTCGCCGCAGCCGACTCGGGATCGTAGAGACCGAGCAACACGGGAGCGAAGAGGTCGAGGTCGGCGAGGAACTTGAGCTCCTCCACCATCGAGCCGAGCGCGTTGCGCACGACCGGCGCGCCGGGGGCGATGATCGCGAAGCTCTCCTTCGGCAGCTTGCGGAAGAGCTTGAGATAGAGCTCGGCTTCGGAACGTCGACCCAAGCTCTCGAGGAACGTGAGGACGACGTCCGCGGGAGCTACGGGAGCAGCCGGCGTTGCCACGCGACGGACCTTAACGCGCGGCGGTGGCTCTCGCCAGCGCAACCAGTGCCGCGCTGCCGGCAGCCACCGTTACGGTTTCCGGAATCTGGCGCAGGTGCCAGCGCACCGTCCAGATCAGGGACTGCCCGGGCGCGAGCGTCGTGTACGCACCTTGCTGCTCGACCTCGAGGTAACGTTTTTGTCCGTCGAGGTAGATCTCGATCTCGCCCTCGCCCGGCGCCGCCTGGTCACGCGGGATGTCGTCGAAGGTCTTGAGCAGCAGCACGCCGTCGGTCGCGTGTGCGAGCCAGCCCTCGGCGCCGTCGGCCAGGAGCTTCTCGTGGCCGGTGACCTTGGCGGGGTCGTACTCGAGAAAGGTCACGCCGTCGGTCGTGGTGGTGACCGGCAGTGCCAGATCGATGTTGGGGTAGGGCGCGCTGGCCGCGGGGTAGAAGCTGACGCCGCGGGGAAAGACGCGCGTGATCTCCCAGGCCGCGACGCGCGCCTCGGCGCTGCCGTGGTTCTCGATCGCGTACTCGACGATCATGGCGTCGCGCTCGGGCTCGGCAGTGAACGTCTTTTTCGCTGACAGGCCGAGCGCCTGGTTGGGAGCGCCGCTCAGGACCAGGCTGGCTCCCTGGATCGCCACCGCGTACGGCGCGCTGTCCCACTCGGGCGGAGGCGGCCAGAACCACACGCTCTGCGGGCTGGGCCAGAAGGTGGAGCCGAAGTTGACCGGCTCGAGATCGGGGCCGGTGAGCAGCTCCGTGCCGTCGAACCTGAGCGACGTGACGCGACCGCCGATGGTCGGGTCGACCTCGAAGCTGATGGCGCCAAACTCGAAAACGAACCTGTTGCCGCGTTCGAGCGGCAGTGCCGGGGCTACCATCGATTTCCTTCGTGTCCGGCACCCGTCGTACCCCAAAAACGGCTATGAGTCAGCTCTGATGCAGGTCGGTCTCGTCACTCCGCCCGGTGTCCTCGGCGAGTTTCTCGCCCGTTCGCTCGAGCCGGCGGGACACGAGCTGCACGTGGCGCCCGACCTCGACGCTCTGTTCGAGCAGAGTGAAAAGCGTCTCGAGGTGGTCATTTTCGCGCCGGTGGTCAGCGGTCGCTCCGCCGACGAGGTGCTGCGCGAGGGCCGCGAGCGGGGAGTGAACCCCGAGAAGGCGCTTTACCTCGGCCTCACGACGGAAGAGTGCGTGCGGGCGCAGGGTCTCGGCTTCTACCGCGCGCTGGTCATCCCGTTCCAGTCACACGACTTGCTGGAGGCGGTGGAGAGCAGCGCCCGGGGCCGGCTGCGCGTGCTGCTCGCCGACGACAGCGAGCTCATCCACAAACACACCACGCCGATCTTGAAGAGCGCCGGTTACGACGTGCTCAGCGCCTGGAACGGCGCCGAGGCTCTGGCGCTCTGGCGGCGCGAGAAGCCCGATCTGGTGCTCAGCGACGTCGAGATGCCGGAGATGAACGGCATCGAGCTCTGCCGCGCCATCAAGGGGGACGATGCCGGGGAGGCCACGCCGGTCGTGATCTGCTCTTCCCTGGGTGAGGCCAGCGACCTCGAGCGCGGCTTCGATGCCGGCGCCGACGACTACCTGGTGAAGCCCGTGGTCGCCGAGGAGCTCGTCAGCCGCCTGCATTCGCTGCTGGCCGCGCGGCTCTTGCAGGCGCGCGAGCGCGTGCTGGTGGTGGACGACTCGGCCGCCATCCGGCACCTCGTCAGCGATTGCCTGCGGCGCCAGGGTTTTCGCGTCGAGACGGCGGTGGACGGGCAGGACGGCCTGAACAAGGCCAGCCAGGAGCGGCCCGACATCGTGCTCACCGACTACGACATGCCGCGCATGACGGGCTTCGAGCTCGTGCTCGCGCTGCGCAAACAGGAAAAGACGCGCGACGTGCCCCTGGTGATGTTGACGGCGCGCGACAGCAAGCGCGACCAGGCCCAGATGCGCGCCGCGGGCCTGACGAGCTACCTGGTCAAGCCGTTCGGACCCGACAAGTGCATCGCCATCGTCGAGCGCGTGCTGGCCGAGACGCGCCTGGCTCGCTACAAGGAGGCCTCGCGCCTCTACATCAGCGAGGGCGCGGTGCGCGCCGCCGAGGAGCTCGGCCAGAGCGGCAACCTGAGCGAGGTCCGCGCCCGCGACGTCGACGCCACCCTGCTGTTCAGCGACATCTCCGGCTTCACCAACATGAGCGCGCGCATGACGCCGGGTGAGGTGGTGGCCATCCTGAACGAGTCGTTCGACGCCCTGTGTACGGTGATCAAGAACCACGGCGGCGACATCGACAAGTTCATCGGCGACGCCATCATGGCCGTGTTCGAGGACCGCCCCGAGCTCGACGAGCCCCACGCGCTGCGAGCCGCCCGGGCCGCCTTCGCCATGCAGCAGGCGCTCGAAGAGTTCAACCGCCAGAAGGGCTGGGAAAAGCCGCTGCTCATGCGCATTGGGCTGAATTCCGGCACGGTCGTGCGCGGGGACATCGGCTCCCGCTTGGTTCGGCGCGACTACACGTGTATCGGGGACGTGGTGAACCGCGCCCAGCGCCACGAGTCCAAGGCCCCCCTCGGCGGAGTCCTCCTCAGCCGCGACACCTACGCGCGGATTAGCGAGCAGGTCGTCGTGGAGGAGGCGCCCGGCATCACGCTGAAAGGTATCGATGAGCCGGTGAGCGCGTATGTCTTGAAAGGGTTCCGTTGGTAATCAACACCGCCCTAAAGGACGGAGCTTGGAGGTCTACGTGGAACACGCAGAACCACTTTCCCCGTTCGACGGGCGCCCTCGGGCAGCGATCCCTCCAGGGGCAGAGCCGAGCGATTCGCACGGCTTTTCAGAACTTTGGCAGCATTGAGGTCGGCATGGTCAACGTGCCCGCAAGCGGTGCAATGGAAGCGCTCGGCAGAGCGAGAGCGCGCGTCGATATGCCCGCAGGCCGAGCAGGTTTGCGAGCTGTGAGCAGCCGGGACCTCGATCAGCCGGCCGCCTTGCCAGGCAAGCTTGTAGTGAAGCATCTCGACCAGGAGTCCCCAGCCGGATCCGAGGATTCGCCGGGCGAGCCCGGAATTGGCGCGGACCATGTTCCTGATTTGAAGACGCTCGACGACCACCGTGCCGTGGCTTTTGGCATAGGTGCTCGAGAGCGTGTGCAAGCTGTGCTCGCGTTGCCGCCGGATCTTGCGATGCAGCCGGTTGACGCGATCGATGGCTTTCTGTCGCTTCCTGGATCCTTTCTGGCGGCGAGAGACGACGCGCTGAGCACGAGCAAGTCGTTTCAGGGCGCGTTCGAGGTAGGCAGGGTTCGGTACCAGCGTCCCATCGGAGTCGGCGAGCAGATTGCGGAGGCCGCGGTCGAGCGCGACGACGGGTTCCGTCTTGGGTGCCGGTTCCGCCACTTCGAGCTCACAGAGAATCGAGGCGAACCACTGGTCGCCTTCCCGCCGCACAGTGCACGATTTCGGCGAGCCCTCGAGTGGCCGGTGGAGGACGGTCTTGAGATTGCCCAGCTTGGGAAACCGCAGGACTTTGCCGTCGAGGCGCCAGACCTTCGGGTGCGGCTCGGTAAGACCGAGGAAGTCACGCCCTTTTCGCTTCCAGCGGGGAGGTTGCGACAGCTTTTTGAAACAGCGCTGCCAGGCCTTGTCGAGTTCGACAAGAAGCTGGGCACAGACGTTACGAGGCACATCGGCGAGCCACGGCAGCTGCGCGCGTACATCTTTGAGCTCGTTGATTTGATCGAAGGCAGTAAGGAAGACCCGTTCCTCGCGAACGCGTCGAAGGCCCATTCTTCTCTGCTCGAGGGCAACGTTCCAGAGGAAGCGCAGCGCACCTTCCCAAGCCAGAAGCCGAGCCTCCTGCGCTGGCGTCGGGTACACGCGGTACCGAAATGCCTTGCGCACGAGCATAAGGCGAACGATAGCCTGCGCTCCTTCGCAGGCAAACGAGTTCTATATTCGGAGAGACAAACAATGTCCGCGCTCAAGTTCCCACGACGTCGCATCCTGCGTAGGAGCCCCTGGCAATGTCGTGAACCGGCATTCCCAACCACCCCGCGAAGGGGTTTCATATCCAATCTGAAGGACGGGGTTTCCGCCCCGGAGATGTGATGAAGCGCATCGTCCTGTCCGGTCTCGTATTCGTGGGGGCGCTCGGCGTCGCCGCCGTCGCTTACAGCGAAACGATGGAGAGCCTGATCCGGCGCTACCCGTTCGACCCGGCGTGCCCCTGGGGCCGCATCGCCAACGGCAAGGGCATGATCGTTCGCTGCCTCGGTGATCAGGAAGCCGCGGCGCTGGCCAAGGTTCCCGATCCGAACGCGCCCGCGCCGGCCGCGAGCGCCACTCCGGCCACGTCGGCCACTCCGGCGACGTCGGCGTCGGTCACACCGCCCAGCAGCACCGGCCCGAGCGACTTCAACGTCATCGTGGGACCGATCGTGGCGGACAAGGGCAAGCTCGAGCTCGGCAAGCTCAAGGACCCCAAGGACCGTTACAAGAAGTGCGTGCTCGACAACGGCGGGCTCAAGGGCGAGAGCGGCGAGGTGCAGGTGCGCTTCATGGTCATGACCAAGGGCATCGCCGAGGGTGTCACCGTGCACAAACGCATGAACGTGACCAGCGAGGCCGCGCGCTGCGTGGCTGACATCGTCGACCGCCGCCGCGTGTCCGTGCCGGAAGAGCCGATGGTGGGCGCCACCGTGTTCATCAAGTTCGGCAAGGGCAGCGAGTGAGCAAGATCCGGGTCCTCGTCGTCGACGACTCCGCGTTCATGCGCGGCGTCATCAGCCGGACGCTCGGAGCCGATGCTCGTTTCGAGGTCGTGGGGCAGGCTGCGGACGGCAGCGACGCGGTTCGACTGGCCGCGGAGCTCAAGCCCGACGTCGTGACGATGGACTACAACATGCCGGGCCTGAACGGCGCGGAAGCCACGCGGCGGATCCTCGCGGCGCGTCCGGTACCGATCGTGATGCTGAGCGCTCACACGCAGAGCGGCGCAAGCGCCACGGTGGAAGCGCTCGCCGCTGGCGCCGTGGATTTCGTGACCAAGCCGGACGGTGAGGTCAGCGCACATTTGGCCGGCGTGAAGGACGAGCTCCTGAGCAAGCTCACGGCGGCGGCAGGCGCCAACCTGAAGAGCGCGCATCCGGCGGCGGCGATCGCTCCTCCGGCCGAGTCGTCGCCCGTCAGCAGCCGCGTGCCGCGCGTCTTGCCGAGCGGTCAGCGCGTGGTCGTCATCGCGAGCTCCACCGGCGGCCCGGCGGCGCTGGTGCGGCTCGTGCCGGAGCTTCACCTGGGCGCGCAGACGGCGCTCGTGATCGTGCAGCACATGCCATCCGGGTTCACGCAGGCGCTCGCCGAGCAGCTCGCGGAGCGCGCGTCGTTCCCGGTGCGCGAGGCCAGCGCCGGACAGAGCCTGACGCCAGGCGCCGCGGTGGTCGCGGCTGGCGGCTCACATCTCGTCGTCGAGCGCGGTGGAACGCTGCGCCTCACCGACTCGGCGCCGGTGCACGGCGTGAGGCCCGCCGCCGATCTCACCTTCAGCTCGGTCGCTCAGCACTACGGAGCGCGCTGCATCGGCGTGGTGCTGACCGGCATGGGCAAAGACGGCGCCAAGGGTCTGGCCGCCGTCAAGGCCGCGGGAGGCGCCACGCTGGCGCAGGACCGCGCAACGTCCACCGTCTACGGTATGCCGAAGGCCGCGGTCGAGCTCGGTGTGGTCGACACCGTCGCGCCGCTCGAGCGCATCGCTGCCGTCGTCAATCGCCTTTTGGGTACATGAGTCAATCGCTCACCGAGCTCTACGAAGAACGCCGGCGTCGCTTCCAGCAGGACACGGAGTCCTGGGCCGCGCGCTCGCGCCTGATCAGTAACCTGCGGGGTCTCTCGTTCGGGGCGCTGGTCGTCTCGGGCTTGCTCGCGCTGCTCGGCGAGTCCACCGCCATCTCCGGCAGCGTTGCCCTGGTCTCGCTGGTGCTCTTCATCGGCTTCGTGCGCTGGCACTTCGGCGTGGTGGCCAAAGAGGAGTCGGCCTCGCGCTGGAGTGAGGTCAACGCCGACGCTCTCTTGCGGGTCAGTGGCAGGTTCCGCGAGCTGCCCGACGACGGCGCCGCCTACGCACCCGCCAATCATCCCTACGCGGGCGACCTCGATCTGTTCGGCAAGGCTTCGCTGTTTCAGCGGCTCGGCGTGGCGCGCACGAGCTTTGGCCAGCGCACGCTCGCGGCCTGGCTGACGCAGCCTGCCTCGACCGACGTGATCCAGCGCCGGCAGGCGGCAGTGGCCGAGCTGAAGGACGAGCTCGAGCTCAGGCAGGAGCTCGAGGCGCTGGCGCTCGGCGTGGTCGAGCACCGGCGCGGGCAGAGCAAGGAGCGCATCTTGCGCCGCCCGCCCGACACCCAGGGGCTGCTCACCTGGGCCGAGAGCGAGCCCCTGCTCAGCAAGCGCACGCCGCTGGTGCTGGCGACGCGCATCATGCCGCTGGTCACGCTGGGCCTCGCCGTCGCCGCGTGGCAAGGCGCGCTGCCAACGCTGGTCTTCCTGATCTCGCTCGGGCTGCAGCTCGTCGTGCTCATCGCCACGAGGCCGGCGGCGACCGTCGCCTTCGCTGCGGTCTCCAAGCACGAGGGCGCCTTCCTGCGCTACGGCGCCATGCTGCGGCTGCTCGAGAAGCTGCCGGCCAAGGCCCCCGAGCTCGTCGCCCTGCGCGAGCGCCTGCAGAAGACCGGAGCGTCGCCCTCCGAGCTGATGGCGCGCTTCGAGCGCATCGTCGGTTACTTCGATCTGCGCCACAACGGCCTGGTTCACCCGCTGGCGGACCTGTTTCTGCTGTGGGACAACCAGTGCACGCTGGCGCTCGAAAAGTGGCAGCTCCAGGCCGGCAAGGAGCTGCGCGGCTGGTTCGAGGCGATCGGCGAGTTCGAGGCGCTGTCGAGCTTCGCCGCCTTCATGCACGACGAGCCGGGCGTGATCTTCCCGGAGGTCACCGACGGGCCCGCCCACCTCCGTGCGGAAGCCCTGGCCCATCCGCTGCTGCCGCCGACCCGGCGCGTCGCGAACGACGTCGTCCTGCCGAAGCCGAGCAGCGCCCTGCTCGTCACCGGCTCGAACATGTCGGGTAAGAGCACCTTCCTCCGCGCCATGGGTCTCTCCAGCGTGCTGGCCATGGCGGGCGCTCCCGTCTGCGCCCGGCGCTTCCAGCTGTCGTGCGTCACGCTGCGCACGAGCATTCGCGTGGCCGACTCGCTCGAGCAGGGCGTCAGCCACTTCTACGCCGAGGTGTCCAAGCTCAAGGCCGCCCTCGACGGCACGCAAGGCGAGCTACCGGTGCTGTTCTTGCTCGACGAGATCCTGCACGGCACCAACTCGCGCGAGCGCCAGATCGGCGCGCGCTGGGTGCTGGCGGAGCTGCTCCGGCGCGGCGCGATCGGCGCCGTCTCGACGCACGATCTCGAGCTCTGCCGCCTGACGCCGGAGCTCATGCAAGACGTCACGCTCGTGCACTTCCGCGAGACCGCGGAAGACGGCAAGATGACGTTCGACTACAAGCTTCGTCCTGGGCCCGTGAGCGCCGGCAACGCGCTCCGCCTCATGCAGAGCGTCGGCCTCCCCGTTCCGCTCGACGAGCCCTGATCGGCTAGGGCGAAGCGCCCGCCGCGCCGGGTGAACCGCCCACGGTCGGTTCGACGTCTTCTCCAGGAGGAGAGCCGGCGACGACTCACCGCACGAAAACGGCGGTACGACTGCCGCGGGTTCGGGCGGCTTTGCCGGCGGCGTCGGAGTCAAACCGGACGCTGGCTACGGGGGCTTGATCGGTGCGGGTGGGTATCCCGGAGTCC
>DATLIL010000561.1:0-2433 GCA_035539475.1 Polyangiaceae bacterium | reverse complement strand
CAGCGAGGTGCGGGTGGACGAGGCGATGAGCTCGGACGTCTACTGCGTCGCCGGCGACGCTCCGCTCAGGAGTGTGGCCCGCGAGATGGCCAAACGAAAGCTCGGCTCCGCGGTGATCGTCCAGGGCACGAAGGTCGTCGGAGTGTTCACCACCGTCGACGCGCTACGCGCCCTCGATCAAGCGCTGAGCTGAGAGGCGCACGTGGGCCCTCCTAAGGGGGCCAGGAGTGAAGGACGTGCAGGTAGTTGGCCCGCTCGTAGGCCGTCGGATCGGAGGAGCGGGCCAGGTTCAGCGTGCCGCGCACCTGATCGAGCGAGTGATAGCCGCGGTCTTCGAGCCACTCCGCGATCTCGCTGCGGAGCCTGCCGAAGCATCCGACGCCGTTCTGGAGCACCTCGGACACGAGCTGTACGCCGTGGGCTCCGACGAGGATCGCCTTGAGCGCGTCTTCCGCATTATGGACGCCACCCGTCACCGCGAAGCTGGTTTCGAGCCTGCCGGACAGGATGGCCAGCCAGCGCAGCCGCAGCGGTAGCTCCGCTGACGCCGACAGCGAGAGCCTGGGCTCGACCTCGAGGCGCTTCAGATCGACGTCGGGCTGGTAGAAGCGGTTGAACAACACGACACCTCGGGCGCCGGCACCCACCAGGCGGCGCGCGAAATGCGGCAGCGAGGTGAAGAAGGGGGACAGCTTGACCGCCACCGGAATGCGCGTGGCGGCCACCACCTGACGCACGATCTCGAGCGCCTCGTCCTCCACGACGTCGGCGCTGCGATCGAAGTCGGTCTCGACGCGGTACAGGTTGAGCTCGAGCGCGTCGGCGCCGGCCTGGTCGATCAGCGCCGCGTAGGCGGTCCAGCCGTAGCTGGTGGTGCCGTTGAGCGAGCCGATCACCGGGATGCGCAGCGTCGTCTTGAGCTTGCGGATCTGCTCGAGGTACTCGACCGGCGCAAAGGTGAACTCCTTGCGGTCGAAGGCGGTGTAGCCCTCGCCGTCGCCGGGCGGGATCTGTTCCTCGAACAGCGAGCGCATCACCACGGCGGAGGCGCCCGCTTCTTCGGCGCGGTGCACCGCGTCGACGTCGGCGACGAGCGGCGAGGCGCCCAGAATCAAGGGACTCTCGAGCTCGAGGCCGAGGTAGGTCGTGGACAGGTCGAACATGGTGGTCCTATTCGGCCGCGGCGACCGCGGTGTGGCTGCGATGGGTGGAGAGCGTGCGCACGACGTCCGGCAGTGCGTCGGCCGTCACGGAGATCGAGTCGATGCCCGCGTCGGCGAGGAAGCGCGCGAACTCGGGGTGATCGCTGGGCGCTTGCCCGCACAGGCCGACCTTGCGGCCGTGGCGGTGAGCGCGCTGGATCACGTCCACGATGGAGCGCTTCACGCCCTCGTCCTGTTCGCTGAACAGCGGCGCCAGCGTCTTGGAGTCGCGGTCGATACCCAGGGTCAGCTGGGTGAGATCGTTCGAGCCGATGGAGAAGCCGTCGAACAGCGCGGAGAACTCCTCGGCCAGGATCACGTTGTTCGGGATCTCGCACATCACGTACACCTCGAGCCCGGCCTGGCCGCGCACGAGGCCGTTCCTGGCGAGCTCCTCCAGGACCTTCCTGCCCTCTTCGAGCGTGCGGCAGAACGGGATCATGACCTTGACGTTGGTCAGGCCCATCAGCTCGCGCACGCGGCGGATCGCGCGGCACTCGAGCGCGAAGGCTTCGCGGTAGCGCTCGTGGTAGTAGCGTGACGCTCCGCGGAAGCCGATCATCGGGTTCTCTTCGCCGAGCTCGAAGCCGGCCCCACCGAGCAGATTGGCGTATTCGTTGGTCTTGAAGTCCGAGAAGCGGACGATCACGTCGCGCGGGTAGAACGCTGCCGCCACCTGCGCCACGCCGGAAGCCAGGCTATCGACGAAGAACTCCGTCGGCTCGGCGTAGTCGCGGCAGCGCTCGAGCACCTGGGTGCGCGTGGCGGCGTCGAGGCGCTCGGGATGAACCAGCGCCATCGGGTGCACACCGACCCAGCTCGAGACCACGAACTCGATGCGCAGCAGCCCCACCCCCGCGCTGGGAAGCTGCGCCAGGCCGAAGGCGCTCTCCGGGTTGCCGACGTTGAGCATCACCGGGACCTGGGGCCTGGGCAGGCTCGCGGGGTCGATCTCGTGGCGCGAGAAGGCGATCTGCCCGCGGTAGACCTTGCCGTCGTCGCCTTCGGCGCAAGACACGGTCACGAGCTCACCGGTCGTGAGCAGGCGCGTGGCGTCGCCGCTGCCCACCACGCAGGGGATGCCGAGCTCGCGCGAGACGATGGCGGCGTGGCAGGTGCGGCCGCCCTGATCGGTGACGACGGCCGCGGCTCGCTTGAGCACTGGTTCCCAGTCGGGATCGGTCATGGGTGCGACCAGGACTTCTCCGGCCTGGAAGGTTCCGAGCTCGGC
>DATLIL010000560.1:0-11746 GCA_035539475.1 Polyangiaceae bacterium | reverse complement strand
GGACGAGGTAAGCGCCCGGCCCGAACACCACCGAGGACAGCAACGGGCGCCGCGCCTGGAGCTCGATGATCTGCCCGCGCGCGGGGACCACGCGCCCCGGCGAAAGGCCGATGCCCTCGACCAGCGTCGTCCAGCTGCCTGCGGCTACCACCACCGAGCGCGCCAGGATCTCGTGCCCGTCGTCGAGCGCCACGCCGCGCGCTCGTTCGCCGTCCACGAGCACCCGGCGAACGTAGGCGCCGCTCTTGAACTGCACACCGGCGCCCTGGGCCGCGATGTGCAGCGCGCGCAGCAGGCGGCGCGGATCGACGCGCGCGTCACCAGGGTAGCGCACACCGGCGACGAGCTTGTCGCTGAGCTCCGGCTCCAGCCGCGCGAGCTCCTTGCGCGAGAGCTTCTTCGCGCCGCCGTGCCTCGGCAGCGCCTTCGCCGCGAACTCGACACGCAGCACGCCGCAAGCGCGGTACTCGACGTCGATGCCCGTCGCGCGTCCGAGCTCGCGACAGAACGCCGGATACAGCGCGCCGCTCTTGTGCGCGAGCTCGGTCATCGCGCCGGGCGCGTGCTCCTCGGCGCCGACACCGAGGATGCCGGCGGCGGCGCTGGAAGCCTCGGCGCCGGGGACGCTGCGCTCGAGCACGGTGACCTCGAGCCCACGCTGCGCGAGCAACCACGCCGAAGCGCAGCCCATCACGCCGCCGCCGACAATCACGACGTCGGTCGCGGGTGAACGAGTTTTCGCCGCGCGTTGCTTCTTTTTCGAGGTCACTGCGTCAGCCGCGCGCAACCCGAGAACGAATGGGGCGCGCAAGCCGCAGGATGCCTACCACATTGAACGCGGCGAACGCGAGCAGCAGCGCCACGATGCCGAGCACCCAGCGCAGCCCCGTTGGCGCCTCGCCGTCGATCAGGATCCAGGCATCGTCGCCCATCGGGCCGAGCCCGGCGCCGTCGATGGCCTCGCGCAGGCCCTGCTGGCGCACGCTGACGTCGCTCACGCTGATCAGGCGCCCCACGAACGAGCTCGGCGGAACGAAGTGCGGCCCTTCCTCATTTTCGGGGACGCGTACCTGCACCCAGAGGTTCGGGTTCTTTTCCACCTGCGCGAGCCGGTAGGAGTCCGACTCGAGCGGCCGGCGCAGGCGAAGCGCGCGATCGACGGAGAGCGAACCCTCCGCGTGCACCAGGCGGTTGTGGTGGTCGCGGCCCGGCTTGAGCTGCTCGAGCGCCCCGAGCTCGACGGGGTTGCGATCGCCGAGCGCAAAGACCAGCTCCGGGACCAGGTTCACCGAGAGCGCAAGCGCACACGCCGCGCACAGGGCCATGACCGCGAACGTCAGGCGTCGCCAGGGCCGTCGGGGCTCGGGCAGGTCGGTCAGGTCGCGGTCGGTCTGGCTCTCGTCCGCGGACGTCTGGGTAGGATCGCTGCTCATGCGGGCTTGCTGATCGACAACGCGCCAGGCCGGCGGTTCCCGGAGCATAGCCCGGCAGGCCTTTGGGCCTAGCGAAATGACGCGGCGCGGGCCCCTTCGGCCCGGGGAATTTGGTGTTAGCCTGCCCGGCAGGCATGGCGACGGCTGCCAAGAAGATCGTTTGCTCCTCGTGTGGGTTCGAGAACAGGGCGCCCCTGGCCAATCGCCGCTGCGTCTCCTGTGGGGCCAGGATCGAGAGCCAGCGCCAGAGAAAGCGCGAGGGCTTCAGCGTGACCTGGTTCGGGGTCTCGCTGGCGATCATGGCGGTCATGACCGGCGCGCTCGTGGTCGGCCTGCCGCTCGTCGTGCCGCTGCTGGACTTCGAAGGCTCGGCCGGCATGCTGGTCGCCATCCCCACCTGGTTCCTGGGCGGCCTGTTGATCGGCCTGATCTCACCCGGCAAGACGTTCGTCGAACCGGTGGCCGCGGTGTTCCTGGTCGCCATCCCGACGGCGCTGTTCCTTTTCATGCACCAGACCGTCAAGACGATGCCGGCGTTCATGTACGCGCTGATGTCGGCCGTGGGAATTCTGTTCACGCTGGTCGGCACTCACGTCGGCGAGCGCATCCAGATGGGTCCGCCCGCAAAGACCTCGTGAGTCGCTCACGCTTCACGCTCTGGTCTTGCCTGGCGCTCCTCGGGCTGGCCTGCGAGAGCGACGCCGAGGCCAAGGCCGAGGCCGGCAAGCTGAGCCACGCCATCGACAGCCTGCGCGACGCCGACAACAGCGCCAAGCGGCCCGCGCTCGAACAGCTCCGCGCCCTGCCCTGCTCGCGGCCCGAGACTTGCGGCGTTCAGAGCGCGTGCGTCGCGGCCTACGAGCTTCACCTGCGCGGGCTCGACGGGGTGGCCCAGGGCAAGCAGCAGGCGCTCGCCGGCGACGCCGGGGCGGATCTGCCCGCGCTCATCGCCGCAGCGCAGGACTCCCTGGAGCGCGCCAAGGGTCTTGCCCAAAAGTGCGCCGATGCCCAGGGGGAAC
This sequence comes from Polyangiaceae bacterium, assembly GCA_035539475.1. GTDB lineage: Bacteria > Myxococcota_A > Polyangia > Polyangiales > Polyangiaceae > PMG-095. Next base: position 9,294 of record DATLIL010000560.1, on the reverse strand, counting down.
TCGCGCGCCGCTACCGCCTTCGCTGACCTGTGTTAAGAACCCGGCGCCGTGTTCGACGCGCTGATCAAGGGCTTTCGAGAAGCTCAAAACCGCCTCTCCGGTCTTACGGAGCTGAACGACAAAAACATCCAGGCCGCACTGCGTGAAGTGCGCCTGTCACTGCTCGAGGCCGACGTCGAGCTAGGCGTCGTCAAGCGCTTCCTCGAGCACGTGGAGCAGAAGGCCGTCGGCCTGACCGTGCAGACCCGCGTCAAGCACGGCGGCGAGACGCACCAGGTCTCGGCCGGCGATCAGTTCGTGCGCATCTGCCACGAAGAGCTCGTGAGCATGATGGCGCACGAGGGCGAGGCGCTGAAGCTCGGCGGCAGCCCCGCCGGCGTGATGATGGTCGGTCTGCAAGGCTCCGGTAAGACGACCACCGCGGCCAAGCTCGCACGCTACCTGACCAAGGAAGGCAAGAAGCCGCTGCTGGTGGCCGCCGACATGCAGCGCCCCGCCGCCGTCGACCAGCTCAAGGTCCTCGGTGAGCAGATCGACGTCCCCGTCTTCAACCTGCCCGGGCAGTCGCCGCTCGACATCTGCAAGGCCGCACCGGCCGAAGCCAAGAAGCTCGGTCGCGACGTCATCATCTACGACACAGCCGGCCGCCTCGCGATCGACGAAGCCCTGATGCAGGAGCTCGCGGCGATCAAGAACGCCATCTCGCCGCCCGACATCCTGCTCGTGGTCGACGCGATGATCGGCCAGGACGCGGTGAAAACGGCCAAGAGCTTCAACGAGCGGCTCGGCATCACCGGCGTCGTTCTGACCAAGCTCGACGGCGACGCGCGCGGCGGCGCCGCGCTCTCGGTCAAAGAAGTGACCGGCGCTCCCGTCGTCTTCGTCGGTATGGGCGAGACGACCGACAAGCTCGAGCCCTTCCGCGCCGAGGGCATGGCCAGCCGCGTGCTGGGCATGGGCGACATCGTCGGCCTGGTCCAGAACTTCGAGGAGGTCGTCGACCAGAAGCAGGCCGAAAAAGACGCGATGCGCATGATGAGCGGCGAGTTCACGCTCGACGACTTCCTCAATCAAGTGCGCACGATCCAGAAGATGGGCAGCCTGCAGGACCTGGTGCAGAAGATCCCGGGCCTGAGCGGCATGGTTCCGCCGGGCGCGGCGCAGAACCTCGATGACGGCGAGCTCGTGCGCATCGAGGCCATGATCCAGTCGATGACACGCGACGAGCGCACCGACCCCAACGCCCTCGTGCGCGAGCCCAACCGCGTCAAGCGCGTGGCGCGCGGCTCCGGCCAGAAAGAAGAGGCCGTCGGCGAGCTGATCCAGAAGTTCCTGTTCATGCGCCAGATGATGGGCGGCTTCGGGCAGAACATGGGCATGCTCGGCAACATCCCCGGCTTCAAGCAGATGGCCATGGCCAACCAGATGCGGAAGGCGGCCAAGGGCGGCTTCCCGGGCATGGGCGGAATGCCCGGCGGAATGCCGGGTTTCCCCGGGATGGGTATGCCGGGCATGGGCGGCTTCCCCGGCATGGGCATGCCGGGCATGGGTATGCCAGGCATGGGCGCGCCGGCGCCGCGCATGCGCACGCTGAGCAAGACCGAGAAGAACGCCAAGAAGAATCAGCGCAAGCGCGAGCGTGACGCGCGCAAGAAGGGCAAGAAGAAGTGAGGCGAGCAGCGGCGCTGCTGCTGACGAGCGCCCTGCTCACCGCCTGCGTCACGAGCTCGCGCGAAGAGGCAGCCAAGGCGCACGAGCGGCTCAAGGCCTACGTCTTGACCGCGGCTCCGGGGCACCTCACGCAGAAGCTCAGCACCAGCTTCGACGGCAAGCTCGAGCTCGTCGGTGCGCACATCGAGCCGACTGGTGCGCTCAAGCCGGGCCAGCAGGTCAAGATGACGCTGTACTGGCGCTGCGTGAAGCAGCTGGACGAGGGCTGGAGCCTGTTCACCCACGTGCTCGACGCCTCCGGCGAGCGCGTGCTCAACATCGACAACGTGGGGCCGCTGCGCGAGGCCAAAAACGGCAAGAAACAGGCGCTGCCCCCGGAGTGGTGGCAGCCCGGCAAGATCTACGCTGACGCGCAGACCTTCACCGTGCCGGCCACGCTCAAGAGCGACCGCATCAAGATCGTCACCGGCGTCTGGCGCAACGACGAGCGGCTGAAGGTGACCTCGGGCGCGCACGACAGCGAGAACCGCGCCACCGTCGCCTCGCTCAGCCTGCAGGGCGCGTCGCGCAACAAGGCGCGCTCCACGCGCGTGCCGGAGCTTCGCGCCGACAAGCTCGGCGCCGACGTGAAGATCACGATCGACGGCAAGCTCGACGAGCCTGCCTGGCAGACGGCCGCCGGCACGGGGCCGTTCGTGGACGTGCGCACGGCCGAGCCCAACACCTCGTTCCCGGTGAACGGCAGCGCCAAGCTGCTATGGAACGAGCAGGCGCTCTACGTCGCCTTCGAGGTCAGCGATCCAGACCTCGTCGGCGGCTTTGCCAAGGACAAGAAGGATCCCTCGCTGTGGACCCGTGACACCGTCGAGCTGATGATCGACCCCGACGGTGACGGCGACAACGCCGACTACTACGAGATCCAGATCAACCCGCAGAACCTGGTCTTCGACTCGCAGTTCGATCGCTACAACGAGCCCAAGCAAGAGCCGAACGGTCCCTTCGGGCATCAGGACTGGTCAGCAGAGCTCACGAGCGCCGTCGTCTTGCACGGCACGCTCGACAAGCCCGGCGACGAGGACAAGGGCTACACGGTCGAAGCGATGATCCCGTGGCAGAGCTTCGGCAAGGCCCGACAGGTGCCGCCCGTGTTCGGCGACAGCTGGCGCATGAACTTCTACGCCATGCAGAACAACGGTGGCGTGGCCTGGTCGGCGATCCTCGGTCAAGGCAACTTTCACAAGGCCTCGCGCTTCGGTCGCGTCCTGTTCGCCGAGAAGGGCTGGGAGCCGCCAGCGCCGAGCCCCAGTCCAAGCGCGGGCCCGAGCCCGTCCGGTACGCCAAGAAGCATCTCGCGCCAGCCCGTCCGCACCATTCTCAACGAGATGCGCGCGCCTCGGACCGAGAAAGCCGCGCCAGTTCCGTCACGCTAGAAAGGCACTGATGGCATGTGGAATGCCTCCGCATGAGGGCTGGAGGTGACTCGTGGCTCACACCTATGCCCCGGATCGCTTCGAGACCCCGGAACTAGCGATCCGCTTCATCACTGCCGACCGCACCAGGCGTGGCATCTTGGCCGCCGTCGCCGAGGCCCTCGCCATTATCGTCACGTTTGGTCTGGTCTACGTCATCTACAACGACGTGCCGGCGCCCGCGTCCCCGGCCAACAACCTCAACATCGCCGTCGACCCCTATCACTGATGCTGAAAAACGGCCGTCCCCGACGGTCCAGTAGTCCAGCGTGAGTGTTGTGGTATGAGGGCGGCCGCATGGCCGTCACCTACCGAGATGCAGGCGTCGACATCGATGCGGGCGACGAGCTCGTCGAGCGCATCAAGCCGCTCGCACGCAGCACTCGCATCGCCGAAGTGGCGGAAGACGTGGGCGGCTTCGCCGGTCTGTGCGCGCTGCCGAGCGACATCGAGGACCCGCTCCTGGTCAGCGGCACCGACGGTGTCGGCACCAAGCTCCAGATCGCCCAGGCCACCGGCAAGCACGACACCATCGGCATCGATCTGGTGGCCATGTGCGTGAACGACATCATCACCGTCGGCGCGCGGCCGCTCTTTTTCCTCGACTACTTCGCGGTCGGCAAGCTCGACGTGGACGTCGCCGAGAAGGTGATCGCGGGCATCGCCGACGGCTGCCGCCAGGCCGGCTGCGCGCTGATCGGCGGCGAGACGGCGGAGCACCCCGGCACTCAGGCGAGCAGCGAGTACGACCTGGCCGGCTTCGTCGTCGGCGTGGTCTCGCGCCGCAAGGTGCTCGGCCCCAAGCGGGTCAAGAGCGGCGACGCGCTGATCGGCGTGGCCTCGAGCGGCGTGCACTCGAACGGCTTCTCGCTGGTGCGACGCATCGTCAAGGATCGTGGCCTCGGCTACGACGCAGTCTTGCCCGAGCTCGGCGGCGGCACGCTGGGCGACGTGCTGCTCACGCCCACGCGCATCTACGCGCGCACCGTGCGCGAGCTCTCGGCGGCGCTCGACGAAGACTTGCACGCGCTCTCGCACATCACCGGCGGCGGTATCGTCGGCAACCTGCCGCGCGTCTTGCCGGAAGGCACCGTGGCGAAGCTCCGCCCGGGCTGGCCGGAGCCGGCGGTGTTCGATTTTCTGCGCAAGAGCGGCCCCGTCGCCGAGGACGAGATGCGCCTCACCTTCAACTGCGGCATCGGCCTGGTAGCGGTGGTCGCGGCCGGCGCCGAACAACGCTGCATCGCCGCGCTGGAAAAGGCCGGCGAGCGCGCCTTCGTCCTCGGCAGCGTGGAGAGCGACGCAGCGGGCGGCGAGGCGCGCGTCGAGATCGGAGGCTAGCGTGGCGATCACGCTCGGTGTGCTGGTCTCGGGCAACGGCACCAACCTGCAGGCCATCCTCGACGCCATCGCGGCCGGACGCATCGACGCGCGAGTCGGGCTCGTGATCTCCAACAAGCCCGGAGTGAAGGCGCTCGAGCGCGCCGCGCGCGCGGGCGTGCCGAGCGTCGTGATCTCCCATCGCGAGCATCCGAGCCGCGAGGCCTTCGACGCCGAGCTCGTGCGTGCATTGCGCGAGGCGGGCGTCGAGTGGGTGGCCCTGGCGGGCTTCATGCGCATCGTGACGCCGGTCTTTCTGGACGCTTTCGCCGGCCGCATCGTCAACGTGCACCCCGCGCTGTTGCCCTCCTTCCCCGGCGTCAACGCGCAGCGCCAGGCGCTCGAGCACGGCGTCAAGATCACCGGCTGCACCGTGCACTTCGTCGAGCTCGGAGTGGACGCCGGGCCCATCATCGCGCAGCGCGCCGTACCCGTCCTGCCGGGCGACGACGAGGCCTCGCTCAGCGAACGTATTCACGCCGCCGAGCACGAGCTGTTCGTCGAGGTGCTGGCAGACATCGCGAGCGGCAAGGTAAAGCCGGCCGGGCAGTGACCTCACGCTTCTACGACGCCGTGGTGCTCGGCCGCTCGCTCGGCTCGCTGACGGCTGCGGCGCTCTTGGCGCGCCGCGACTTCCGCGTGCTCCTGCTCGGCCAGGGCGAGCGCCCGCAGCTCTATCGCTTCGACGGCCGCGCGCTCGGCCGCCGCACCTTCTCCCTGCTCTTCGGCTCGAGCCCGATCTGGCGCCGCATCTTGCACGAGCTCGCGCAGTCGCCGCAGTTTCGCCGTCGCACCGAGGCGCTCGACCCCATGTTCTGTGCGCTGATGCCCAATCGGCGTCTGGAGTTCGCGCCCGACGTCGAGCTCTTCGCGCGCGAGGTCGATCGTGAGTTCCCCGAGGTGCGGCAGGTCGTCGACGAGCTCTATGCCAGCGTCGCCCAGGCCAACGCGCTGATCGACGCGGCCTTCGATCGCGACGCGGTCTGGCCGCCGGGCACGCTGTGGGAACGCTTCGAGACCGGTCGCGCTGCGGCGCTCTTGCCGCTGACCGGCGGCGAGCGCTCGACGGATCTGCTGGCCAAGTTCCCCAGCGGTCACCCCTTCCGCGAGCTCGTTCAGCTGCCGGCCGCGTTCGCCAGCAACCTGGCGGCGAACGCGCTCGAGTTGCCGGCGCTGCCGCTGGCGCGCTTGCATGGCAGCTGGACGCGCGGTGTGCAAGCGCTCGCGCGGGCGGAGGAGGAGCTCTGCGACTTCCTGGTCGAGCGCATCCGCGCCCATGGCGGCGTCGTCGAGCTCGACCGCCGCGCGGCCTCGCTCCACATCAAGAACGGAGCCGCCGCTGGCGTGGTGCTCGACGGCGACGAGGAGCCCACGGGGGCGAGCGCGGTCGTGTGCAACCAGTGGGGCGAGTCGCTGGCAGAGCTCTCGGGCGGCGAGGGCATCACCAAGTCGGCGCGCAAGGACTGGCCCAGACTCACCGTCGAGGCCTCGCGCTTCGTGGTCAGCCTCGTGGTCAAGCGCAGCGGTCTGCAATCACCGCTGGGCAGGGAGTCGTTCCTGCTACCGGCCCGGCGCGACCCACGCCGGCCCCTGGTGCACCTGCAGCGTCTCGACGCCGCGGCCGTCTCACCCGGCGCCGCGGACGACGAGGTGCTGCTGATCGCGGAGTGCCTGCTGCCGGCGCGGGGCTCACTCAGCCTGCTCGAGGCCCGCCAGGCCGTACTCTCCACCTTGCGCGAATCCCTGCCGTTCCTGGACCAGCACCTGGTCCTGGTCGATTCGCCGCACGACGGGCTCCCGCTCCAGGACTACTCCTCAGGGTTGAGACGTGACATCGATCGCATCCACGTCCCCGGCAGCGCGCCCGCCGGCGAGGCCATGGAGCGACTCTGGGCCGTCGATCCCGCGGGCTACCGCGAGCTCTCCGGTGAGCCGGTGCGCGGCCCGATCCCGCAGACGTTCCTGGTCGGTAAGACCGTGCTGCCCGCGCTCGGTCAGGAGGGCGAGCTCCTGGCGGCGGTGAGCGCTGCGCGGATCATCACACAGCGTGATCGTGCAAGGCAGCGCCTGCGGCGACAGATGTGGTCGAAAATTGAGACCACGTGAGAGACCACGTGCTGCGCAAGAGTGGAGAAAGGTGCTCCACATTCGATCGCTGCCGTTTCTTGTCGCGGGCCGCGTCTATTGCTTCGGGCTAACCTCCCCGGGCAATGAAGCGCCTCGCGCTCTTGATCTGCGCCGCGTTGTTCATGCTGCTGCCGAGCTCTGCGCTCGCCGCGCGCAAGCCGTTGCACGTGCTGATCGTGCAGAGCGAAGACGCGCTCTCGCAGGCGCAGGCGCTGACCAGGGCGCTCAAGCGCGCCGTGGCGGCGTCCGACGAATACAGGCTGGCTGACGGCGAATTTTCGCTCGAGGTCATGACGCTGGCGCTCGGCTGCTCGGACCCGCCTGACCGCACCTGCCTCGGCAAGATCGCTGCCAAGATCAAGACCAACCAGTTCGTCTGGGGCATCATGGAGCGCGACGGCCGCAAGCTCGTGGTGCGCATGCGCCTGTGGCAGCGCGGAAAGAACGGAGCGGAAGTCAGCGCTCGTTACGCCGCCAGGCAGGACGAGGACGGCCTGAACGAGGTCGCCAGGGATCTTCTCGGCAGGCTCGGCGGTGACCCCGCGCCGAGCTCCCCGGTGGACGACCTGGACGAGAGCGAAGCCGACGAGCCCGACCCCGCGGACGACCCGCCGGGAGATCTCGTGATCCGGGCTGGCGGAGTCGACGGCCAGGTCGTGATCGACGGCCGCGCCTACGGCAAGATCAGGAGCGGCTACGCGCGCGTGCAGGTCCCCGCCGGCGACCACGAAGTCCTGATCCGCGCGGCCGGGCACTACGAAGCGATCGGCGACGTGGTCGTCGAAGCCAAGCGTCGTTCCGAGATCACGCTCTACCCCGAGCCCCGCCATCGTTCGAAGCAGGACGACGGCAGCAACGCGGGCGCTGGCTGGGCGGCGATCGGCGCCGGCGGGCTGCTCGTGGCGGGCGGCGTCTACTCGTCGGTGAAGGTGAAGGAGATCGAGGAGGACCCCGCGATGGCGAGCTACCGCGCCCAGTTCACCAAGGGTCAAAACGCCTGCACCGAAGCGGAGCGAGGCACGGAGCGCCCCGGAGCGCCCGCGCCCGGCGTGGTGGCCGACCTCTGCTCCGAGGGGCGTACGTACCAGGCCCTGCAGACCTGTTCTTCGGCCTGGGCAGCGTGGCCGTCGGCACTGGCGCCCTGATCCTGCTTACCGACTCGCCGAGCCAGCCACCCCAGAAAGACGAAGCCGCTCGTCGCAGCGTGAGGGCCGAACCGCGCTTCGCGGTCGGAAGGACGAGCGCCGAAGTCGGCATGCGCCTAAAGTTCTAGGCGATGTCAGGACTGAAGGTCATCGCCGGTAGCGAGCGCGGACGGCCGCTGCGCGCGCCGCGCGGTCTGACCACGAGGCCCACCTCGGGCAGAGCTCGCCAGGCGCTCTTCAACATGCTGGGCGATCTCGCCGGTCTCAGCGTGCTCGACCTGTACGCCGGCAGCGGCGCGCTCGGCATCGAGGCCCTTTCACGAGGGGCGCGGAGCGCTGTGTTCGTCGAGTCGGAGCGTGCGGCGCTCGGCTGCATCCGTCACAACCTGTCCGAGCTCGGACTCGAAGAGCGCGCACGCGTCTTGCCGGTCCGCGTCGAGGTCGCACGCAAGTCGCTGCAAGAGGAGCGCTTCGATCTCATCCTGTGCGACCCGCCCTGGGCCGAGATCGCCGCCGCATGGGTACAGATCGAGCGCTGGGTCTTCCTCTGCCTCGAACCCGACGGGCGACTCGTGCTGGAGCACCCCGCCGCCTCACCGCCGGGCGAGCTGCAAGGCTCGACGTTGCTCGCACAAAGGAGCTGGGGTGACACGGGCATGTCGATCTTTTCCCGAGCTCGCCTATAACTCTCCCGTTGACCACCGACCCGCCTCGTATCCCCACCCAGAGCAGCGCGCCTTACGTCGTGGCCATCGTCGTCATGCTGGCCGCGATGGGCGGCCTCATCGTGTGGAAGACCAGCGGCAGTAAGAGTGACGCACCCAAGGCGGTCGAGAGCGCTCGCGAAGCGCCGGCGGTCGCCGAACCCGCGGCGCTGCCCGAAGACCCGCCGCCGCCGCCGCCTCCGCCGGAAGAGCCGGCAGCGGCCCAGGTCGACGCCGGCAGGCAGCTGAAGAAGAGCGCCTCGGCCGCCGTCCCCGCTGCCGGACCGTGCGGGGGGGAATGCACGGGGAGCTCGACCCCCGCCCTCGAGGGCCAGCTCGCCGGATTGGGCCGCACGGCCCGCCGTTGCTACGACCAGGCACTGACGAACAATCCCGACCTCAAGGGCCGGATCATGGTGGCGGTCCGAGTGAGCCCGGTCGGCCTGGTTTGTAGCGCCAATATCGCTTCCAACGGCACGGGCGACGCTGCCCTCGCGGCCTGCGTGGCACAGAAGTACCGCGGCGCGCAGCTTCCCGCCCCGCAAAAGGGTTGCGTCGACGTCCAAGTTCCGCTGAACTTCGTACCCGACAATGCGCGTTAGAGCGTTCGCCTGGTTGTTCTTGGTGTCCGTCGCCGCCGCCGGAGCGATCCAGGGTTGCAACACGGAAGAAGGGGTGACGCCTGACGCCTGTGTCGATCCCCAGGGCCGCGCGCTCCCCCTCTACGACATCAATGCGGCTGGCCAGCGGAACGACCCGGTCACGCAGGACATCATTCAGGGCTACGTCGATCGCGGT
>DATLIL010000559.1:0-9990 GCA_035539475.1 Polyangiaceae bacterium | reverse complement strand
GTCGCGCAGCGAGGCCAGGTCGCCGCCGCCCTCGAGCAGCTGGCGGAGCTTCACGCAGTCGTGCTTCACCTCGGCCAGGGTCGCGGCGTCGAGGAGGTCGGCGTACCCGTCGAGCGCCTGATCGGTGGTGTAGATCAGCGTTTCGGCCTGGTTGCGCATCTCGGCCAGATCGCGGCGCAGCTGATCGGACTCCTTGAACTTGTCGCCTTCTTCCACCAGGCGGTCGACCTCGCCCTGGCTCAGGCCGCTGGTCGGGGTGATGCTGATGGCCTGGACGCGTCCGGTGCCGAGGTCCTTGGCCTCGACCGCGAGGATGCCGTTGGCGTCGATGCGGAAGGTGACCTGGATCTTGGGTACGCCGCGCGGAGCCGGGGGAATGCCGGTGAGCTCGAAGCGCGCCAGGCTGCGGTTGTCAGCCGACATCTCGCGTTCGCCCTGCAAGACGTGGATCGGCACGAACGGCTGGTTGTCGACGCTGGTCGTGAAGACCTCGCTGCGCTCGGTCGGCACCGTCGTGTTGCGCGGGATGAGCTTGGTCGACACGCCGCCGCCCGTCTCGACGCCAATCGACAGCGGCGTCACGTCGAGCAGCAGCACCTCGCTGATCTGACCGGCCAGCGCGGCGCCCTGGATGGCGGCGCCCACGGCCACGACCTCGTCGGGGTTCACGCCGCGGTGCGGATCGCGACCGAAGAACTCCTTGACGGCTCTTTGCACGGCCGGCATGCGCGTCATGCCGCCGACCAACACCACCTGTCCGACCTGCTGCGGCGTGAGCTTGGCGTCGTTCAGCACGGCGCGACAGGCGGTCACGGTGCGGTCGATGAGCTCACGCGTCAAAAGCTCGAGCTCGCTGCGCTTGAGCGTGCGCTCGAGGTGGAGCGGTCCGGCCTTGCCGGAGGCGATGAACGGGACGTTGATCTCCGTCTCCACCGAGGCCGAGAGCTCGTGCTTGGCGCGCTCGGCAGCTTCCTTCAAGCGCTGCAGCGACATGCGGTCCTTGCGCAAGTCGATGCCGTTCTGCTGCTCGAAGTCCTGAGCCAGCTTGTCGATGATGCAGCGATCGAAGTCCTCACCGCCGAGGTGAGTATCGCCACCGGTTGCCTTGACGCTGAACACGCCCTCGCGGATTTCGAGCACCGAGATGTCGAAGGTGCCGCCGCCGAGGTCGTAGACGGCGATGAGCTCCGCTTCGGTCTTGTCCAGGCCGTAGGCCAGCGCCGCGGCCGTGGGCTCGTTGATGATGCGCTTGACTTCGAGCCCGGCGACCTTGCCCGCGTCCTTGGTGGCCTGGCGCTGGGCGTCGTCGAAGTAGGCCGGCACGGTGACCACGGCCTCGCTGACGCCCTCGCCGAGGTAGCTCTCGGCGATCTGCTTCATCGCACCGAGCACGAAGCTCGAGACTTCGGGCGGCGACATGCGCCTGTCTTGCACCTTGACCCAGGCGTCGCCGTTGTCGTGTCGCACGATGCCGTACGGCACCATCTCGGCCTGCTTCTTGGCGGGTGGGCTATCGAAGCGCTGGCCCATCAGACGCTTGACCGCGTAGATGGTGTTCTCCGGGTTGGTCGTGGCCTGACGCTTGGCGACCTGTCCGACCAGGCGTTCACCGCGCGTGGTGAACGCAACCACGGACGGCGTGGTGCGCGCGCCTTCGGTGTTGGGGATGACCTTGACCTCGGGCTGTCCCGAAGCGTTGCTGCCTTCGAGAACGGCCACGCAAGAGTTCGTGGTTCCGAGGTCGATGCCGATGATTTTCCCCATTCAGGCCCCCAGATTAGCTTACTGGGGGCCTGGGGGCCTAGGGGTCTAGGAGCCCAGGTTAGTTCGCCGCGGCCTTGGCCACGACGACCAGTGCCGGCCGCACCACGCGATCGCCGATGCGGTAGCCGGCCTGGTATTCAGCGGCCACCGTTCCAGGCTCGAACTCGGTCGTCTCGAGCTGCTGGATGGCTTCGTGCACCGAGGGGTCGAAAGCCTGGCCGACCGACTTGATGCGCTCGACGCCTACCTTTTGCAGCGTGTCCTCGAACTGACGCATCACCATGGTGATGCCGTCCGCCAGCGACTTGACGTCCGAAGCGGCCTCGGCGTGCTGCGTGGCGCGCTCGAGGTTGTCGAACACGGGCAATAACTCGCGCAAGAGCTCCTCGCGCGAGCGCCGCTCCGCGTCCTTCTCCTCGCGGCGCGCACGTTTGCGGAAGTTGTCGTAGTCGGCGGCGGTGCGCAGCAGCTGATCGCGGTAGCGGGCGGCCTCGGCACGGGCTTCTTCCAGCGGGTCGGAAGCGGGCGCCGACTCGGCGCTCTGTGCGGGGGTCTCCGCGCTGGCCTCTCCCTCAACGGGATCGTCCGCGCTGGCGGGTGTCGTCTCGGTCGGATCTGTCACGGGGTCGTGAGTATAACCACGCCCAGGGGCTTGCCAATCGCGGCGCGAGGCTTTGTGACCGAGGGTCAGCCTCGCTTCGTCAGTCTTGCTCGGAAAGGGGTGCCTGGGCGCAGCGCGCCTGCCTCAGGGTGGTGACGACGCCGCCGCTCAGGGCCTGTTCCCCCGCTCCGGGATCCGGCGGTGGTGTGAACCAGCCGTCGAGATCGGCCGGCAAGGTCCAGAAGTAGTCGTCGGCGACCAGCCGGGTCCGTTCGATTTCCAGGCGGGCGCGCCCGTAGCTCTGCCGTTCCAGCCAGAAGCAATACTCCGCGCTGCCGGGCGCGTAGAGGTGCGCCTTGCCGCTCTTCAGCGTGACCTCGACGTTCGAGAGCACGGTCCCGCTCTCGCTTCGTGCCTGCAGGCGGTGCTTGCCAGCGGTCAGAGAGAGCTCGCGACCGGCGGCGGGGCTCTCCACGCTGCTCGCCTCGACGTGACCCACGCGCTTGCCATCGAGCAAGAGCTCGAAGCGCTCTCCGCTCAGATTGAGAACGCGCAGGCTGGGGTAGTAGAGGCCGTGCACGAAGGTGCTGCCGATCAGCCCGAGCACGGGGCCAGCGGTCATCCACGCGGAGAACCATGGCGCCAAACGCTCGCCCACGAAGCGCGCGCCCGGGTTGCTCTCGATCAGGGCCGTCGCGTAGTCGTGCCTGGCACAGACGAGCTTCTGGCCGGACCAGGCGACCGCGCGCCCCCAGGCGGCGTGCCCCGCAGGTGCGCTGGGCCGCACGAGCGCAGCGAAGGCCAGCGGTAAGAGTCCGGCGCAGACGACGACGGCGAGGTGCGCCGCGAGCGAGCTCGTGAGCGCGAGCAGCGGCCAGGCGACGCCGACCGTGGTCGCGAGCAGCAGCGATGCCAGCGCCACGGCCAGCGTGCGTGTGCCGTCGCGACCAGCGTGAGCCATGCACTCCGTGCAGTAGCCGACGAGCAGCTCGGCGCCGTCGCTGGCGCGGCGCGCTGCCAGGCTCCGGGTCGCGGCCGCCCCGCAGCAGGCGCAGCTCGGGGGCACGCGCGCGGCCAGCGGCGACAGCGAAACGCCGTACCAGCTCGCTTCCCCGCCGCGGCCAGGCTGGCGAACGCTGGCGCTTGGCGCCGATACGGAGTCGCCCTCGTCCATGGAGGCCATGGTTCTAGCAAATGCGGGTTGAGGAGAGGAGGCTCCGGCGCTACGGGGAACGGGAGCAATGTCTGAGCTCAATCCGGCGCAGCTCGAGGCGGTCGTTCACGAGAGCGGTCCGCTCCTGGTCTTTGCCGGCGCGGGCAGCGGCAAGACGCGCACCATCACCTTTCGCATCGCCAACCTGCTGGCGAATCACCGCGTACCGCCTTACCGCATCCTGGCGGTGACCTTCACCAACAAGGCCGCCGGGGAGATGCGCGCGCGCCTGGAGCAGCTGGCGGGCGCCGAGGTCACGCGCGATCTGTGGATCGGCACCTTCCACTCGGTCTGCGCGCGCCTGCTCCGCCGCTACGGCGAGCAGGTCGGCCTGGGCCGCGACTTCGTGATCTACGACGACGCCGACCAGAAGGCGGTCATCACGCGCATCGTGCGCGAGCTCGGGCTGGACGAGGAGCAGTTCGCGCCCAAGCTGCTGGCCGGCGCGATCAGCCGCGAGAAGCGCGAAGGGCGACCGCCGGGGCATCGCGCCGCTCACGAGCTCGGTGCCAGCGTGCGCGAGATCTACGCCCGCTACGAGAAGGCGCTGATTTCGTCGAACGCGGTCGATTTCGACGACCTGATCGGTCACATGACGCACATCGCCGAGTCGGAGACGCCGGCGGGCCAGGAGCTGCGTGGCCGTTTCTCGCACGTTCTGGTCGACGAGTTTCAGGACACCAACCTGATTCAGTATCGCCTGGTGCGTTCGCTTTCGGCGCTGACGCGTAACCTGTGCGTGGTGGGCGACGACGATCAGGCGATCTACCGCTGGCGCGGCGCTGACGTGAGGCTGATTCGCAGCTTCGAGCAGGACTTCCCCGACGCTTACGTGGTCAAGCTCGAGCAAAACTACCGCTCCACGAGCAACATCGTGGCCGCCGCGCTCGGCGTGATCGAAGGCGCTGCCGAGCGCGTCGACAAGAAGCTCTGGACCGAGGCCGCCCCCGGCGAGCCGGTGCGCGTGCGCCTGCTGTCGGACGAACGTGAGGAGGCTGCGTTCGTGGCGCGCACGGTGCACAACGAGCTGGCCCGCGGCGTACGAGCCGACGAGATGGCGATCTTCTACCGCGTGCACGCCCAGTCGCGCGCGCTGGAAGAAGCGCTGCGCTCCGCCAACCTGCCTTACCAGGTGATCGGCGGCATGAAGTTCTTCGAACGCGCCGAGGTCAAGAACCTGGTCGCCTACTTGCGCCTGATCATGAACCCGCGCAGCGACGCCGACCTGATGCGCGTGATCAACGTCCCCGCGCGCGGCCTGGGCGACAAGTCGGTGGAAAAATTGCTCAGCCTGGCCGCGGAGAACACCACCAGCGCCTATGACGCGCTCGACGCGGCCATCGCCTCCGACGAGGTGCCCACGGCCGCCAAGAGGAAGCTCAAGGGCTTCAAGGATCTGATCGAGAGCCTGCGCGTGCTGGCCAAGACGCTCTCGCCCAGCGAGCTCGCCCAGCGTGTCCTCGACGAAACGGGTTACCGCAAGCTCTTGACCGAAGCAGACGACGCCGAGAACGATGCCCGCCTCGGCAACCTCGAGGAGCTCGTGGGCTCCATCAGCGAGTACGAGGAAGAGATCGAGGATTCGGGAGACACGCCGACGCTCAGCGGCTACCTGGAGCGCATCACGCTGGTGGCGGCGGTCGATACGATCGAGAACGCGCCCAAGGTCTCGCTGATGACGGTGCACACGGCCAAGGGCCTCGAGTACCGCACGGTATTTCTCACTGGCATGGAGGAAGAGGTCTTCCCCTATCGCGGGGTCAGCGGCACGGAGCGCGAGGAGCTCGATGAAGAGCGCCGCCTGGCTTACGTGGCGATCACCCGCGCGCGCGAGCGCCTGTACATCAGCCACGTCTCGTCGCGCACTCTGTTCGGCACCACGCGCTGGCCGGAGGCGAGCCGGTTCTTGCGCGATCTGCCGGAGGCGGTCGTGCAGCGTGAAGGCGCCGTGCGCCGTGCCGGATCGTCGTGGGGCGGAGGCTACCAGGGCAACGCCAGGAGCAGCTTCCGGCCAAGTACGCAGCAGAGTCGTCCCCAGGCGCGGGCGCTCGAGCCCGGCACGCGAGTGGTCGAGCGCGACTACGACTCGGGCAGCGACGGAGAAGGCCGCAGCGTGCACCCGGGCGACGTGGTGCGGCACAAGAAATTCGGGCGCGGCGTGGTCGAACGCGTGGAGATCGGCGCCGCACCCATCATCGTGGCTCACTTCGGTGAGCACGGTGTGAAAAGCATCCGCGCGGATTTTCTGGAGCTAGACTGACCGATGGCAGCCGATCCGAACAAACGCCTGGCCGTGCTGGAGCAGATGGTGACGAGCGGGAAGGCCGACTCGTTCGCCTACTACGGGCTCGGTATGGAATATCGCCGCATGGGTCGCTTCGCGGAGTCGGTCGTGACCTTCGAGAAGCTACGCGAGCGCGACCCCGGCTACCTGCCGATGTACCTGATGGTGGGACAAGTGCTCCTGACCGACCTCGGGGACCCCGAGAAGGCGACCGAGTGGCTGCAGGCCGGCATCGCGCTGGCCCGCGAAAAGGGCGACATGAAGGCCCTCGGTGAGCTCGAAGCTGCGCTACCCTAGGTAAATGCGGGCCTTACTTCTGTGCCTCTCGATGGCGGCTTGCGGCGGCGGCAGCGAGGCCGGTGACGCACCGCTCAGCGAGGCGGAGCTGAAAAGCGAGATCCAGGCCGAAGCCGCGCGTCTCAATGCCTGCGACGCCGTCGCCGACTGTGAGGCAAAGTCGTTCGACTGTGGCTCCGTTTACGTCAACGCCGACTCCGACCAGACGCGCCTCGACGAGCTCTTGCACGAACACGAGAGCCGCTTCGGGGGCCGCGGCTGCAACGCCAGCTGCGCGTGCGGGGTTCTCCGCTGTGAGGAGAACAAGTGCGTCACGGAGTCCAGCGACTGCATGACCGAGCCTCCCGACGGGATGATGGTCTGCCTCTGATCCGGTTCTGACCCGTCGGCCAGTTTTTGGGTCCTGGAACAACCCCGAGGGGAGCGTTGTCGGTCCCAGAGAAGCATGATCGCCCCGCGCCCGGCCCTTTCCCCCAGCCGGGCCGAGGGCGCCGCTCTGAACGGCGAGCGCGACGCGAACGTCCATTCGGAGTACCGTAGCTCCGGCGAGAGCTTTTGGACCGTGGCCGACGCTGAAGACACGACGGAGCTGCGATTCATCGAACGCCTCGTCGGCCGCGATGAGCGAGCCTTCAACGAGCTCGTCCAGATCTACGAGCAGCGCGTCTACCGACTCGTCTTTCGCATGCTGGGTCGGCGCGACGAGGCCGAGGACATGGCCCAGGAGGTCTTCGTCCAGGTCTTCAAGGCCATCGGTCAGTTCCGCGGCGACTCCAAGCTCAGCACGTGGATTTACCGCATCGCCGTCAATCTCTGTAAGAACCGCATGAAGTACCTGTCGCGTCGTCACAGCGACGCGCAGGACGAGCTCGAGCCGAGCGCCGATCGCGCACCGCTCAGCGAAGCCAAGGGCGTCACCACCGGCGACATTTCGCGCCCCGACCAGATGGTGGAGGGCTACCAGATGGAGCAGCTGGTCCACGCCTGCATCGCCGAGCTCGACCCCGACTTTCGCGAGGTCCTGATCCTCAGGGACGTCGAGGACCTGAGCTACGAGGAGCTCGGAGAAATCACCGGTTTGCCCGAAGGAACCGTGAAAAGCAGGCTGCATCGCGCCAGGGCCATGCTCAAGGCCGGCGTCGAGCGTAGACTAGGTGAGAAGCTAGGATGAAAACGGAGTCCAGCGACGAGCTCGTTTCGCGGCCCAGCGCTGCGGACGACGTGTTCCGCAATCTCTTGCGCGGAGCGATGAAGGACGACACGGAGCACGCTCCGGACGTGCTCGGCGGCTTTCAGCGCAAGGTGCGCGAGCGGAGCGGCGGGAAGTTCTATGCCGACGGCTGGAGCACCGCCAAGCACGACCCCACCAACACCTACCTGATCACGAGCCTGCTCATGCTCCTCGCGGTCGGTGTGATCTACGCGCTGCTCCGGCCGCTGTCCGGCGAGCCCGCACCGGTCAAGAACACGCCGGCGCCCGTCAACGTGGTCGCGCCAGCACCGAAGTAGTGACGCGCTGGCTCAGAGCGCCAGCACCAGACCAACCGACGGCTCGAGCACGAAGCCGGTCGACGGCAACATGAACATCAGCGCCACGTTGGCCTGCGCGAGCAGCGACGGCGAGAGCGCGTAAGAGACGCCGCCGCCTGCAGCGACGAAGCCCTGGCCGAGCTTCTTGTAGACGTCGACCTCGACGGTGGGCAGGCCATCGACCTCACTCTGGAGCAGCGAGCCGCCCGAGGGCTTGTTGCACTCGGTGGGGTCACTGGCAGGCGGTTGAACCGGATTCGGGCGCGGGTCGTTGCACTCGATGACCGAGGTCGTCGACTTCACGTCGACCTGCGCGAGGCCACCACCGACGTAGGCGTACGGGCGGAAGGCCTTGTCGAACACGTTCTGTCCGAAATAGTAGGCGCCGCGCACCTCGGCGTGGACGGGCATGAACGACGTTCCGTCCGCTGCAGGCGGGCCGCCGCCGAGGGCCAGGCCGGCGCGCGCCCCGATGGTCATGCTCGGCAGGATGACGAGCTCGTAGCTGAGCAGAATGCGGGTCGTGGCCAGCGCGAAGCCCGTGGCCTCGACGCCGTTGTCGTAAGGGATGCCCTGATAGAGGTCCTCGGTCCCGGCGTAGTAGCAACCGTACTCCGAGTCGAAGCCGCAGGCCTTGACGCTGCCGAAGCTGAAGTCCTGCGCCACGTGCAGGCCGAGGAAGTGGCGCATCTTGCACTGGCCGTCGACGCACTTGCCGTTGCCGCACTCCGAGTCGACCTTGCACACCGGCACGAGCTCACAGAAGCCGCTGACGCAGGCCTCGCCGCTCTCGCACTCCCCGTCGTGAACACAGCTGCCTTCGGGCTTGGGCGGAGGCTCCGGCGCCTTTTCCTCTTCCTTGGGCTCGGCGGGAGGCGCCGCTTCTTCTTCGGCGGGAGGCGCCGCTTCTTCTTCCTCGGCGGGTGGGGGAGGGGTCTCTGCTGGCGGCTTCTCGGCGGGCTTCTCCGCCGGCTTCTCGGCAGGCGGCGGTGGTTCCGGCTTCTTGCCGCTCTTCTTCGCGAGCGCCGCCTCGAACGCCTTCTTGACCTCGGGCGTGGCGAGCGCGTCGTCGAGCTCGACGTCGGGGTCGAGGCCCACGGCGGTTTCGAAGGCCTTCTGCGCGCCCTTGAGGTCGCTCTTTCCGGCCCCGCGGACGATGCCGATGTACATGTGCGTGCGCGCCAGAACCGCGGGGCTGCATTTTTCCCCGCACGCCTTGATCACCGATTCGAGCGCGTCTTCGGCGCCGTCGAAGTCGGTGCTGACGTAGCGATCGTTGATCGCCTGATCGATCTTCTTCTTGGCGATGGCGTCGCGCGTGTATTGCGCGGCAACCGGTGGCGACACCGCAAAAAGCGTCAGAAAAGCTATGAAAGCGAGAAGAAGACGACTCTGCATCGACTCTCTTTTCCCGAGACTGGCCGGCATCCTAGCGCTTTTTTGCCTTTTTCGAGAGTGATTCGTGGCCCCGGTGGCGTGTCCTCAGCGGCGCCCATCCGTTGCGCGTCTCAGGGCAGCTTCGCCTTCGCGCTGCGAACACTGGCCCGTAGCGTGGCGAGCTCCTTGTCGAGCTTGGCCTTCACGCTGTCCAGGGTCTCGAGCGTCGCCGTGTCGAGCTCACCGAGCTCCTTGGCGACCGCCTTCTTGTTGAGGTCGACCTGCTTCAGCGTCTTGCTGGTAGCCGCCTTGGTAGCGGCGGGCGCCTTGGCGGCCTTGGCCGAGAGCTCCTTGATTTCCTTGTTGAGCTCGTCGAGCTCGTCCTTCACCAGCGCCTTGTAGGCCTTCTTGGCCTTGGCCAGCGCGGCCTCGATCTCCTTTTGCTGCTCGGCGGCGCCGGCCTGACTCTTGGTCGCCTCTTCGAGCTTCGTCTTGGCCTCGCCGAGCTCCGTCTTCAGGCGCTCGATCTCCTTCTGCGCCTGCGCCACCGAGTCCTTCGCCTGCTGCTCCGCCTTGGCGATCTTCTGCTCGGTCTCCTTCTGCTTCTCGGCGAGCTTCACGCGCTCTTCGGCGCTGTTGTCACAACCGACCAGGAGCAGCAGCACGAGCAGCAGGTTGGATCTCATACCGATAATTTGCCCTTTCCAAACCCGTCGCGATAGTGCCTGGCAATGTTTGTGTGGGAGGAAGTATGAGCATGAGCAAGCGGCGATGGGTCGCGGCGGCGACGTGCGCGGTGGCGTCGACGCTGACGCTGCCGGCGTGGGCAGACCCACCTGCGACGGCCAACTCGGTACAGCTCGGCGTCGGTTTTCGTTACGGCCAGGAGCTCGAGGACGGGGACTTCAATCCCTGGGGCACGGG
>DATLIL010000558.1:0-8318 GCA_035539475.1 Polyangiaceae bacterium | reverse complement strand
CCACCGACGTTGCGCCGGCGCCGCCCACGCCTCCCCCCGATGCTCCGCCCTCCTCGTACGAGCCTGACCCACCGCTCGCTGCAATTCCGGGATCTCCGTAGCCGTAGTCGTCGCTCGTTTCGCAACCCGCCGGGTTACTGCATTCCTTGGGCGCTGCATCACCGTCGCACAGGCCCGCGGGCGCGCTCAGCAGCGCCAGCGGCACCACTTCCGTGTGCTCGCCGGGATCTGGCTCGGCTCCCGGATCTTGCTCGGCTCCGTCAGCGCCGCCGCTTCCTCCTCCGCACGCCCACACGCAGAGCAACACCATCGCGCCCAGTAGTCCCAACCGTTGCACCCTCATGGCTCGCAGCAATGAGCAAGCGACGTACCAGCCGTCGCGACGCACGAATCCAGCGCCGCTGTGCCAGACTGTGCCGGCGACCTGCGACGGCGGCTGCAGAGGCGAGTGCCAAAGTGTGCGGCTCGCTCGGCCAGCACCAGCGAGAAACCGCGTGTGTTCGCTCGCGTTCCCGTTTGGCACATTGTCTGCAGTGTTCCGCGCCGGGCATGACCATGACACGACGTATTCTTCCGGTACTTCTCTTGAGTCTGCTGGCAGCATGTGGCCAAGGCAGCGACAACGACGGCCATAACGGCAACAAGGGCACCCCTGGCACGACACCAGTGCCGGACTACGGCGAAGGAACGGCGGTCACGCTGAGCGCACCGCAGAGCCTCACCAGCGAACGCGACGAGCTGACCGCCGAGCTCTCCGAGCTCTCGGGTCTCGACGCCGCAGGGCTCGTCGAGCGCTTTCCAACCAAGTTCGAGGCCGCGCCGAGCTACGACCTCACGCAGGTTCAGGGCCTCGATCTGATCCAGGCATCCAGCGTCGGGCTTAGCCAGCCGGAGCTCGACGTGCTCGCCAATCAGGGCTTCGTGATCAGCGGCTCGAAGTGGTTTCCCTCCTTTGCCTACGGTTACAGCACGATCTACGCCGCCGATCTGCCGGTCTACGTATCGGCGGATTCGATCCTGAGCTCCGTCCACCGCTCTTACGACGACATCCTGAAGCAGCTGGAGGTGGAGCTCTTGAGCAGTGAGCTCACGTCACTACTCGACGGCATGCGTGGCGGCCTGGCCGAGCAAACGTCGTTCGGAGCCGAGATGGCCGCCGACGCCGACGTATTCCTGGCAGTCGCGCGGAGCTTGCTCCAGGGCTACCTCGTCGACCCCGTTGCCGGCGGCGACGCGGCCACCGTGAAGAGCCTCTTCGACAAGGCGACGGCCGCGTCCGGCTGGGAGCAAGTCGAACTCTTCGGCATCAAGCGCGACGAAGACTTTTCGCAGTTCAAGCCGCGCGGCCACTACACGGAGTCCGAGGACCTGCAGCGCTACTTCCGCGCATCGATGTGGCTCGGGCGCATCGATTTTCGCCTGATCGAGACGCAGCAGGACGGTTCGTCGCTCTTTCGCCGTCGCCAGTTCGACGCCATGCTCGCGCTGCACCAGCTCGTGAACAGCGAGCTCGCGACTCACTTCGATCGCATCGATCGCGCTGTGGCGGCCTTCGTCGGAGAGCCCGACTACATGGTGCTCTCCCAGGTGGGCTCTCTGCTCGGCGATCTCGGTGCGACTAGCCTGAGCGACACGGCGGCGCTCGGCGACGAGCAGATCGCGCAAGCCATCATCGACGGCGGTTACGGCACGCAGCGCATCTCGAGCCACATCATGATCAACGGGACGAGCTCCGGCACGTTGCCGCTGTCGTCCTCCTTCGCGCTGATGGGCCAGCGTTACGTGCTCGACAGCCACGTGTTCTCGAACGTGGTCTACGACCGTGTCGCCAGCGGCAGCGTGAAGCGCATGATGCCCAATCCGCTCGACGCGGCGTTCGCAGCGCTCGGCAACGATCAGGCTGCGGAGCTGCTGCGACCCGAGCTCGAGTCGTATCCCTACGCGCCAGACCTGGCCGGCATGCGGCTTTTGGCCGACTCGCACCCCGCCGAATACTGGCAGGAAAACCTGTACAACCTCTGGCTGGGCTCGCTGCGCACGCTGGCGCCGGCAGCAACGTCGGGCGCGGACGACGCCAGCGAGCTCCCGCCAGTGGCCCGCAGTGAGGCCTGGGGCCGTCGCCTGCTCAACACCGAGCTGAGCTCGTGGGCCGAGCTTCGTCACGACACCATCCTGTACGTAAAGCAGTCGTACACCGGTGGCGCGACGTGCGAGTTCCCCGACGCCTACGTCGACCCCTACCCCGAGTTCTACGCCGCCGTCGAAGCCTACGCCGCCAAGGGCGTCGAGCTCGCCACCGCGCTCGATCTCGCTGGCACCGGCGCCGCTTCACTCGAGCCGCGGCTGAACGAGTACTTCCAGAACCTGGGCTCAGTCGCCGGACGACTGCGCGAGATGGCGGAGCACGAACGCACGGGCTCGCCGTTCACCGACGAAATGCTGGCGTTCATCAACGAGGCGGTGGTGATCAGCGGCGGCGGCTGCGGTGGTCCGCCCACGATCGACAGCGGTTGGTACCGAAAGCTGTTCTTCGAGGAATACACCGCGCTCGAATTCGATCCCACGATCGCCGACGTCCACACACAACCCACCGACGAGGGCGGTGCGTCCGTGGGCCGCGTCCTGCACGTGGGCACGGGTCCCGCTCGCTCGATGGTGGTGATCACCGAGGGCTGCTCGGGACCGCGCGCCTACGCGGGCCTGGCGGCGTCGTACTACGAGCGCATCACCGAGAACTTCGAGCGCCTGACCGACGAGCAGTGGATCACCGAGTTCGATGACGGCGCGGGCCCGAGTGACGTGCCCTGGATGTCGGACCTCGTGGTGCACTGACGAGTCGCGGAGTCAGAAGCGGTAGCGCGCCTGATCGAGCACGCGCTGCACGTTCGGATCGGCGGGTCCCACGGGAACGTCGGTCACGTGGTGCGCGTAGGCCAGTGCCACGGCCACGCTCAACAGAAAGACGAGCGTGGCGCCAGCCCACCGAGCCGGGCGGAACTCCGACGGTGCTTCGAGCGCCGCGATCTCCTCCGGCGTCGGGTAATGCAAGTTGTCGTCGTAACTCGGTTGAACGGTGGGAGGCTCGGGCCGGAATGGGTCGGGCCAGACCACGTGGTAGGTGCGCGCCTGAGCCGGCGGAGGAGCGCTCCCGAAAGCGTGTTTCCCCTCGATGGCTTCGAAGGCCGCCAAGATTTGCTTGAAGCGCTCAGCCGCCGCGGGATCGCCCGGGTTGCGGTCGGGGTGGTTCTTGAACGCGAGGCGCTTGAACGCGAGACGTACCTGTTGCTGGCTGGCGCCGGTGCGCAAACCGAGCACGAGGTACGGGTCTTTCATGGCCGCGCCTCCATTGTACCCTAGGTGCTGCTATATCCGGCTCTCTTCCATGGCTGGACCCTATTCACTCCTTCGCAGCGCGGTGCGGCAAGCCGTCGAGGCGGCCTTCGGCGCCGAACACGCCGCGGTCGACCCCGCCGTCCACCGCTCACAATTCGCCGACTACCAGGCGGACGTGGCCCTGCGTCTGGCCAAGCCGCTCAAGCAGAAGCCGCTCGACATCGCCAAGACCATCGCCGACAAGCTCGACCTGTCGGGTGTGGCCGACGTCAGCGTCTCGCCGCCCGGCTTCGTCAACTTTCGCTTCTCGGCGAGCTACCTCGAGGCCGAGGTCGCGCGCCTGGCGGCCGACGAGCGCTGCGGCGTGCCTCGAGTCGAGAAGCCCGAGACCATCGTCGTCGACTACTCGGGGCCGAACGTCGCCAAGGAGATGCACGCCGGCCACCTGCGCAGCACCGTGATCGGCGACACCCTGGCCCGTACCCTGGCGTTCCTCGGCCACAATGTGATCCCGCAGAACCACATCGGCGACTGGGGCACGCCGTTCGGCATGCTGATCGAGCACCTGAACGACGTCGGCCGTGACGCCGCCGTCCAGGAGCTGTCGGTCGGATCGCTGACCGAGTTTTACCAGGCCGCTCGCAAGAAGTTCGACGAGGATCCGGAGTTCGCCGAGCGCTCGCGCAAGCGCGTCGTGCAGCTGCAGGCCGGCGACGCCGCCACGCTCGACGCCTGGCGCGAGCTGACGGGCGCCTCGCGCCGCTACTTCACGACCATCTACGACAAGCTCGGCATCCTGCTGCGCGACGACGACGTGCGCGGCGAGAGCTTCTACAATCCGTTCTTGAGCGAGGTGGCCGACGACCTCGAGAAGCGCGGCATCGCGCGCGTCGATCAGGGAGCGCTTTGTGTGTTCCCGCCCGGCTTCCTGGGACGTGAAAAGGAGCCGCTGCCGCTGATCATCCGCAAGCAGGACGGCGGTTACGGCTACGCCGCCACCGACCTCGCCGGGCTGCGCTATCGCTTCCGCGATCTGGGCGCCAGTCGCGTGCTGTACGTGGTCGGCGCGCCACAGCAGCAGCAACTGGCCATGGTCTTCGCCGCAGCGGAAATGGCCGGCTACACGCCGCCGGGCGGACGAGCCGAGCACGTGGCGTTCGGCTCGGTTCTTGGACCCGACAAGAAGATGTTCAAGACGCGCGAGGGCGGCAGCGTCAAGCTCGGCGCCCTCGTCGACGAGGCGATCGAGCGCGCGCGCAAGGCGGTGAAAGAGAAAAACCCGGACCTCGCCGAGGACGTCGTCGCCACGGTGGCGTCCCAGGTCGGGCCCGCCTCGATCAAGTACGTCGATCTGTCGAGCGATCGGGTCAAGGACTACGTCTTCGACTGGGATCGCATGATCGCCTTCGAGGGCAACACTGCCGGTTACCTCCAGTATGCGCACGCCCGCATCCGCTCGATCGAGCGCAAGGCCGAAGACGAAGGTCGCGGTCTCGGCGGAGAGCTGGCGCCCATCCGGGTGCAGGCCGATGCCGAACGCGCGCTGGCTCTCGAGCTGCTCGATCTCGAGCTCGCTCTGTCCAGCACCGCAGCGGGCCTGCAGCCGCACAAGCTCTGCACCTACCTCTACGAGCTCGCCAGCACGTTCACGACCTTCTACGACCAGTGTCCGGTGCTGAAGGCGGAGACGGACGAGCTCCGGCGCAGCCGGCTGACGCTGGCCGGTTCCACACGACGCGCGCTGGCGCTCGGGCTGTCGCTGCTCGGCATCAGCGCGGTCGAGCGCATGTAGAAAAGGTCAACGCCCGGCGGCGAACACCTTCTCGAGCTCTTCGCGCGTCAGGTGCACGCTCGAGCGGAGGTCGGCGCCGTCACGGCGCGGCACGAGCTGGGCAACCGGGCGAGCCCCGAGCTCGGCTTCGAGCAGCGGGCGCACCTCCGGCAAGAGCTCGTTCACGAGCTTCTCCACGCTCTCGGCGGCCTGCACCGAGCCGTGGCTCAGCAAGAGCTCGAGCACGAAGCCGTCGCCCGCCGGCTCGAGCCGCAACGCCACGCTCCTGAGCTCGCTGAAGGGCGAGAACCGCGCGTCCGCGTCGCCGAGCATGCGCTCGAGCCAGCCCTTGGGCAGCGTGATCGTGGCGATCACCGGCGCGCCCCGGCCGAAGCTGCGGCGGAGCTCCGCGTGCAGCTTGTCGCGCGCCCGCGCGAGCTCGTTCGGCGTCGGCTGCTTGCCGTCGGCCGCGTCGAGGATGTCGCGCAGGTAACGGCCGTTGCTGATCACGAGCGGCCCGGCGTCGCGCACCGCCACCTCGCCCGACGTGCCGCGCTGGTCACGGACGGTCAAGAAGCTGCCGAGCGCTGTGCGCACGGCCTGCCCCTTCTTCTTGCTGATGGCCTGCTCCGCGCAGCGCACCACGCTCTCGGCCTGGAAGGGACCGCTGGCGATGATCGCTAGCTCGGAAGGCTCGGGGACGAGCTGCTCTGCGCTGCCGTCGACCGCCAGCACGAGGCTCCGGGCCTGTCGCACCGTGCTCGCCGCACAGTCGTCACTGCCGAGGCCGAGCAGCCCCGCCGCGCGCTTGACGATCTCCTCACCGGCCGGCGACGCGGCCAGCCGCTGCACGTCCAGGCTGAGCACCAGCGCGGCGCCCGGCGGCACGATGGCGAGCGGCGACTCGACCTGATGCGTGAGCTCCCGTGCGCGCGCACGGTAGAACACGAACGCCGCACCGGCCAGGATGCAACCGGCGAACAGCAGCCAGTAGAGGGCCCGCTTCCTCAAGGCGGGTCAAGCTACCACCCTTCAGGGCGCCGTGCCGATGGTCACGATGGTGCCGGACGGGTACAGGATCTCGTCGTTCGAGTCGTCTTCACGCACTCGATCGGCGTCTTCACTGCGGTCGACGAGCTCGACCACGACCTCGATGGCCAGGGTGGCCGGCTCGCGCGTGCGCAGGCCGATATCGACGCCGGTGAGACCGGGAATGGTGCCGGGGATGTACGGCCGCACCAGCAGATCGCTCTCCGAGTGATTCTGGAAGGTGTGGTTCACGTAGGCGGGCAGCGCGTTGCCGTCTTCGTCCGCGCCGAGACCTCCCACGGGCGGGTTGGCGATCAGGTTGATCACCGTCGCGAAGTCGACCGCGAGCTCTTGCAGATCGTCGTAGGTGTACGTGCCGTGCCGGCGCGAGGCTTCACCGGCACCGACACCCGAGAGCTCGTAGTAGGTGTCGATGCCCGAGAAGTTCGGCTGATACTCCCCCTCATCCGGATCAACGAGTGTGAGCCCCGGCCAATACCTTCCGAACTCGTTCCATGGGTCGACCAGAAGCTCCACCACGTGGCCTTCTTGGTCGAGATTGCTCAATGTCCACGTGAGCTGCACACGAACGTCTTCGGAAGTTATCCACGGTTTTCGGCCGTAGGGCTCAACTTGTTGTTGCCAGAGCGCGTCGGACTGCACGTCCGACGGTGCGAGGATCGGAAATTGGATGCCACCCTTCACCTCGTAAAGGGTCATCTCTCCGTCGTCGTAGATCGGTGCCAAGTCCGGGGTCATCGCGAGCTGCGAGGGGGGCATGGTGGCTGTCTTCTCGTTCTCGCCGCAGGCAGTGCTCAGCACGCAGAGCACGAGAACGAGGGCAGAGGCCCCCGTCGAGGGGTGTCGCAACCCCGGCAGCTGACTGGAAATCCCTGAATTCTTAGGCATCTCGACCGCTGGCAAAGAACTCTATCCGAGAACCGTGCCAAAGCCGAGCCGAGCGATGTCGGTGCACTGACTACCTGTAAGGGCCCTCGCGGGCGCGCGTTCGACAGACAAGATGCGAACACCGACCTTCCTCAGCGCGCTGCTGCTCTCGACTCTGTCCTCGCCTTCGGCCTTCGCGCAGTTCGCACAGCCGCCGGGAAACGAACCGCTCGAGGTCGATGAGCCGCCGCAGTACCGAGCGCCTGATCCTCCGCGTGAGCCGCGATCCACGGCGCGCGTGAGCCTCGGTCCGGCGCTCCTCGTGCAGCCGGCGACACCAGGCCTGATCGCTGCCCTCGACATCGGTCGGCGCGCGGTCGGCGCTCGTTTCACTGGTGCGTGGCTCAATGCCGGCGAAGAGGGCGGCCTGAGCCAGTACGGCGGCGAGCTCTGGATCGACTTCGGTGCCGGCAAGGAGCTGCACCCGATCATCGGCGCCGGCGCCGCCATGCTGCGCGGCGAGCTCACCGGTCAGGACGACTCCTCGGGCGCGGGCACGCTGCGCGGCGCGATCGAGTATCAGCTTCCGCTCGACGACGCCGAAGCGCGCGTCGGGTTTTCACTCACGGCTCTGGTTCCAGCGATCAACAGCAAGCGCGAGGAGCCCTGGGTGCTCGGCGCGCTGACCGTCGGCGCCGGCTTCTAGCGCTTCGAGGCCTTGAACAGGAAGGGGAAGCCCGCGTTGGTCGCCTTGTCGGCGGAGGGGAACTTGAGGCGGTTGAAGACGCGCAGCACGCAGCCCTCGATGCGCGGATTCTTGAGCGAGCTCGAGCCGATCGACGCGCTCGAGACGCCGCCACCGGTGTTGATGCTGAAGGCGACGTTCACGCCTCCCTTGGCGTTGGGATCGAGGTCCATGCAGGCCTGGAAGCTGCCCATGCGCGACATCACGACGCGCCGGATCTGCTCCGGTGACAGGCCCTGACCAGCCGCAGCGCCGGCCGCGGCCGCAACCTTGCGTTCACCGTCGCCCGTGCCGCTGCCAGTGCCGTCGCCGGTGCCGCCCTTGCCGTGACCACCGAGGCCACGACCACCGGGACCGCCGGTGCCCGAGCCGAAGCCGCCGCCCTTGCCGGAGCCCCAGCCAGTGTCGAGCGTACCGGAGCCGAAGGGCACGCCGCCTTCTTCGGTGCCGCCGCCGCCCGGACCGCTGCCGCGCAGACCCATGCCGCTGCCCTGACCGAGCACGATGGAGTCGGAGCGCAGGCCGCCGAGCGCCTCCGCCACGGAGCTGATC
>DATLIL010000557.1:0-11727 GCA_035539475.1 Polyangiaceae bacterium | reverse complement strand
CGTGCGCGGAGAGGATCTGGCGCGCTGGGATCGAGCGCGTGGTGATCGGTTGCCAAGATCCGAGCCCCTACGCTCGCGGGAGCACCGAGTACCTGCGGGCCAGGGGCGTCCATGTGAGCACCGGACCCTGGCGCGCCCGAGCCGAGGCGCTGGTCGCGGACCGCCGGCTCTCGTTCGAGCTCAGGCGGGCGAGCGCTTCGTGAGTATTCTCCCTGGCACGGGCCACAGCGCGAGCCAGAGGTATGAATCGTCAGCCCGCTTCCGCTTCGTCGCGGGCAGCGCTAAGGATCGCGGACCTGGCGGGAACCCAGGACCCGCGGGAGAGGAACCCATGTCACTTCACATCGGCAGCATCGCTCCTGACTTCGAGCAGGAATCCACCAAAGGCCGCATCAGCTTTCACCAGTGGCTCGGCAACAGCTGGGGCGTGCTGTTCAGCCACCCCAAGGACTTCACGCCGGTGTGCACCACCGAGCTCGGCCGCGCTGCCAACCTCACGGCGGACTTCCAGAAGCGCGGCGTCAAGATGATCGCGGTCAGCGTCGATCCCGTCGACAGCCACGAGCGCTGGCTGAACGACGTCAACGAGACGCAGAAGGCGAACGTCGATTACCCCGTGCTCGCCGACGCCGATCGCAAGGTCGCGACGCTCTACGACATGATCCACCCCGAAGCGAACGACACGCTCACCGTGCGCTCGGTGTTCTTCATCGACCCGAACAAGAAGATCCGCGCCATCATCACGTACCCGGCGAGCACCGGCCGCAACTTCGCCGAGATCCTGCGCGTGATTGACTCACTGCAGCTCACCGACAACTACAAGGTAGCAACTCCCGTCGATTGGAAAGACGGCGACGATGTCGTGATCGTGCCGGCGCTGCAGGACCCCGAAGAGATCGCGCGGCGCTTCCCCAAGGGCTACACGGCGGTGAAGCCCTACCTGCGTCTGACCCCGCAGCCGAACAAGTAGTCGCGTTTGGGCTAGTCTTGGGCTCATGACCGAGCCCAAGACGCCGCCCGTCGCCTTCGACACCCTGGCCGTACACGCCGGCTACGAGCCCGACCCGATCCACGGGGCGGTGATGCCGCCGGTCGTGCTCTCGACCACCTTCGCGCAGCCCACGCCGGGGCAGGCCCGCAGCTTCGAGTATTCGCGCAGCGGCAACCCCACGCGCGCGGCGCTCGAGGCTTGCCTGGCGGCCCTGGAGGGGGGACAGCGCGGGTTCGCCTTTGCCAGCGGCTGCGCGGCGGCCACGACGCTGCTGCACACGCTCGCGCCGGGCGACCACGTCGTTTGCGGCGACGACGTCTACGGCGGCCCCTACAGCATCTTCGAGCGCGTGATGCGTCCGTTCGGCCTCGACGCGAGCTTCGTCGACTTGCGCGACAAGGCGGCGCTCGAGGCTGCGCTGCGGCCCAACACGCGCATGGTCTGGCTCGAGTCTCCGACCAACCCGATGCTGCGGCTGGCGGACATTCGGGCACTGTGTGACGTGGCGCGGACGCGCAGGCTGCCGGTCGTGGTCGACAACACCTTCGCGTCGCCGGTCTTGCAGCGGCCGCTCGACCTCGGTGCCACGGTCGTCCTGCACTCGACCACGAAGTACGTGAACGGGCACTCCGACGTCGTGGGTGGAGCGCTCGTCACCAGTGACGACGAGCTGGCGGAGCGGATAGCCTTCTTTCAGAACGCCATCGGCGCGGTGCCGAGCCCGATGGACTGCTACCTCACGCTGCGCGGCATCCGCACGCTGCCCGTGCGCATGCAGCGTCACAGCGAGAGCGCGACCGAGCTCGCGGCGCGGCTGTCGCGGCACAAGGGCGTGGCGCGGGTGCACTATCCCGGGCTCGCCACTCATCCGCAGCACGAGCTCTGCAAGCGGCAGATGAAGAGCGGCGGCGGCATGGTCACACTCGAGCTCGCCGGCGACCTGGCCGGCTCGCGGCGCTTCCTCGAGCGCCTGCGACTTTTCGCCCTGGCCGAGAGCCTGGGTGGCGTGGAATCGTTGGCCGAACATCCGGCTCTGATGACGCACGCGTCGATCCCGCGCGAAAACCGCCTGGCCCTGGGCATCGGTGATTCTCTGGTCCGCCTGTCGATCGGCCTCGAACACGTGGACGATCTCTGGAAGGATTTGGAGACGGGTCTCGAGGCACTATGAGCGATCAAGCCAGGCAGCCCACCATTCCACCCGCCCCAGCGCACGGCGTTCTGGCGCTGATCGGCAACACGCCCCTGGTTCGGGTCGAGACCTTCGACACCGGACCCTGCGAGCTCTACGTCAAGCTCGAGAACAGTAACCCCGGTGGTTCGATCAAGGACCGCATCGGCCTGTCGATGATCGAGGCCGCCGAGAAGAGCGGCGCGATCAAGCCCGGGGTCACGCTGGTCGAGGCCACCGCCGGCAACACCGGCCTCGGGCTAGCGCTGGTAGCAGCACAGAAGGGCTACAAGCTGCTCCTGGTCATCCCCGACAAGATGAGCCAGGAAAAGATCAACCACGTCCGGGCCATGGGCGCCGAGGTGCGGATGACACGCTCGGACGTCGGCAAGGGGCACCCCGAGTACTACCAGGACATGGCCGAGCGCATCGCGGGTGAGATCGGCGGCTTCTACGTCAATCAGTTCGGCAACCCCGCGAACCCGCTGGCGCACGAAACGACGACGGCGCCCGAGATCTGGCAACAGACCGGCGGCAAGCTATCGGCCGTGGTGGCTGGCGTCGGTTCGGGTGGAACCATCACCGGGCTCTCACGCTACTTCGAGCGTGTCGCGCCCGAGGTCGAGATTGTGCTCGGCGATCCGGTGGGCTCCGTGCTCGCCGACTACATCGCCACGGGCAAGGTCGGAACGGCTGGTTCCTGGCTGGTGGAGGGCGTGGGTGAGGACTTCATCCCGCCGATCTGTGACCTGTCTCGAGTGAAGACGGCCTACTCGATCTCGGACGAGGAGAGCCTGCTCACTGCCCGTGCGCTGCTCAAGCAGGAGGGCATCCTGGCCGGCTCCTCCAGCGGCATGCTGCTGGCCGCGGCGCTGCGCTACTGCCGCGATCAAAAGGAGCCGAAGCGCGTCGTCACCTTCGTTTGCGACACGGGCGGCAAGTACCTGTCCAAGATGTTCAACGACTACTGGATGCACGACCAGGGCTTCTTGCGCGGCCCCAACAAAGGCGATCTGCGCGACGTGATCGGCCGCAGCCACGAAGAAGGTGCGACCGTCAGCGTTGCTCCGACCGACACGCTGCTGGTCGCCTACTCGCGGATGAAGCTCTACGACGTCTCGCAGATCGTGGTCTTCGACGGCTCGCGTATCGTCGGCATCATCGACGAGAGCGACCTCTTGCTCGCGGTCCACGCCAGCGAGCAGGAGTACAAGCGGCCCGTGCGCGACTTCATGACGACGCGCCTGTTCACGGTGCCGCCGAGCGCCGATCTCGAATCGCTGTTTCCGCTGCTCGAGAACGGCCTCGTGGTGATCGTCTGCGAGGGCGATAAGTTTTACGGCCTCGTCACCCGCATCGACGTCCTCAATTACCTGCGCCGGAAACTGCGCTGAGAAGAGGAGCCTGGCGCGCCGCGCATGTCGGGCGCTGTCCGCAGAGGTGAACACGAGTGGGGCTCATCTCCCTCGGGAGTTGCTCGGCCGGACGGACAGGTTTGCTTCGGCCTGATACGCTAGGGCCAGCTAGTACAACTGAATGCAGTGCCGACGGAAAGTTGTGGGTGCCTGGATGACTGATGTTGTGCCTGCCGAACCTCTGATTCGGTGGAAAGAGCTGCTGCCACCACTCAAATTGTTGAAGCTGCACGCGCGCTGTCGTAGCGCCAGCCTGGAATCCGCGTTGGGCCGCATGGTAGTTAGTGACCAGATGTGCATGAGGGGGTGATCGGCTCATGGCTGCCCCTCCATCCGTAATCGTCCAGTCCTCACCGTACTCACCCGGCGAATTGATCGCCGGGAAGTACGAGCTGAAGCGCATTCTGGGCGAGGGCGGCATGGGCGCGGTGTGGGAAGCGCGCAACGTCGCGCTCGAGGTGTCGGTCGCGATCAAGCTGATCCGCGCCGATCTCAACAAGGAGGCGCTGAGCATCCGGCTGATGCAGGAGGCTCGCGCCGCCGCCAAGCTGGGGCACCCCGCCATCGTGCGCGTGTTCGACGTGGGTCAGACGTCGCTCGGTGACCCGTTCATCGTGATGGAGCTGCTCGAGGGGCGCAGCATCGCCAACATCATCGACACCGACGGTCGGTTCGAGCCACTCGCCGCCGTGCAGACCCTGCTGCCCATCGCCGACGCCCTGGTCGTGGCCCACGCCAAGGGCATCGTGCACCGCGACATCAAGCCGGACAACGTGTTCGTCGCCGAGGGCGACACGTCGCTGCAGCCCAAGCTCCTGGATTTCGGCATCGTCAAGGTCGACCAGCACGAGAGCGAGAGTCACCTGACGCAAGCTGGGACCGTTCTCGGAAGCCCCGACTACATGTCGCCCGAGCAGGCGCGCGGAGCGGACGACATCGATCATCGCTGCGACATCTGGTCGTACTGCGTGGTTCTCTACGAAGCCGTCACCGGTACGCTGCCGTTCCGCGCTGCCAACTACAACGCGCTCCTGCGCAGCATCGTGGAAGAAGACCCGGTGCCGACGACCACGTTCGGCGCGCCCGACGACGAGCTCTGGCAGATCATTCACAAGGGCCTGTCCAAGCGCCGCGAAGAGCGCTGGAACTCGATGACCGAGCTCGGCAAGGCCCTGGCTCACTGGCTGGTCGAGCGGGGCATCTACGAGGACATCTGCGGGGCATCGCTCGACAACAAGTGGCTTTCGCGCAGCACGGATCCTCAGAATCGTCCGATCCAGTCCGCCCCGCGCCACTCCCTGCCGAGCTTCTCCGGGGTGCCCGGCGTTCCCCCGTCCGGTCGCCGTAGCTTCCCGGCCGAGCCGCCCTCGCAGCCGGCCCTGGTGCGCCAGCTCAGCGGGCAGATGACGATCGACCGGCCGCGCCAGCGCCCCTGGCTGATGATCGGCCTCGGGGTGGGCGGCGTCGTGCTGGTTTTGAGCGTGATTCTGGCGCTGACCCTGGGTCGGGAGGAGCCGCGGCCCCTCACCACGTCCCCCGTGACGGCGGCCACGGCCAAGCCGGCGGCGGCCGGGCCCTCGATCACGGCGGAACCCACGAGTCCCGCGGAGGGTACGGTCATCGACCTTGACGTGGTCAGCCCGGACCAACTACCGGAAGAGAAGGCAAAGTCGGGCACCCGGTCCGGCAAGCCTGCTGCCAAGCCTGCGGCGAAAACGCCGCAAAAGGGCGGCGACTCCGACCTCATTTCGCCTTACTGAAGAGCTCATGGGTATGAAGCCTTTCCGCCGCGCCGGTGCCTTCGGCCGCGCGCTGGGCACCGCCGCCTGTGCATTGGCCTTGTTGTCGGCTCCGCTGGCTCATGCTCAGGGCGAAGAAGAAGAAGATCCGGCAGAGCTCGAGGCTCGGCGTACCGAAGCCAAGACGCGCTACGAAGAGGGCGCGGCGGCGTACAAGGAGAAGCGTTACAAGGACGCCGTCGACCTGTTCCTGGAAGCGGATCGCATCCTGTCGAGCGCGCCGCTGTCCTTCAACATCGCTCGCGCCTACGAAAAGCTCGGCGACAACTCCGGTGCGCTGCAGTGGTACCGCGACTACCTGCGTCGTGATCCGCAAGCCAAGAACGGGGCCGAGGTCGCGGCACTGATTCAGGCGCTCGAGAAGAAGCTGATGGAGAAGGGCGTCCAGCAGCTCACCGTGCGCTCGCGGCCCAAGGGCGCCACGGTGCTGATCGACGACCAGCCCGTGGGGGTCACGCCCTGGACGGGGGACATCCCGCCCGGCAAGCGCCACGTCACGCTGCAGCTCAAGGGCTACGCGGAGACTTCGCGCGAGCTCGACCTTCCGGCAGAAAAGGCCGTGGACGTCGAGGTCAGGCTCGTGCCCGGCGAGGACGCGCCCGCGGCGCCCGCGCCAGTCGCGCCTCCGCCGCAGGCTCAGCCCAGATCCGTCGAGCAGGAGCAGCCCAGCGCCGGCATGGGGCCCTGGCCGTACATCACGCTCGCGGCTGGCGGCGCCGTGCTCGGTGGCGCGCTGACCTTCGAGATCTTGCGCCGCCGCGCAGAAGACGAGGCGGAGAGCGATCCGACCCAGATCGGCTACTCCGAAAAGTACGACACGATGGAATCGCGCCAGACGATCGCGCGTGTTCTGACCGGCGTCGGGGGTGCCCTGGTCATCACCGGCGGTGTCTTGCTGGTGCTCGACCTCACCGGCAAGAAGCCGGAAGAGAAGACGGGCTTCGGCTTTGGCTGCGATGATCATGGCTGCGCCGCCAGCGCGCAGGGGAGATTCTGATGCTGCGCTCGCTGTGCTTGTTGCCTCTGCTGGCGTTGCTCTTCAGCTTTTCGGTGGCCGGCTGTGAGAGCGACCTCACCGAGAGTCTGGAGAACAAGCGCTGCGACGAGGCCGGCAAGTGCCTGGACGGCTACACCTGCGTCGAGGGTATCTGCGTCAAGTTCGAATCGGTGCTGTGTGAGCAGGGGTTCACCACCTGCTCCGACGGCTGCAAGAAGCTCGATGACGACGAGCTCAACTGCGGCGGCTGCGGCGCGGTCTGCACCGCCCCGGTCGGCGGCACTCCGACCTGCGATACCTACGAGTGCGGCTTCAGGTGTGAAGGCGACCGTTTGCAGTGCGGCGACACCTGCGTCGACCAGTACACCGATCCGCTGAACTGCGGCTCCTGCGGTACGCGCTGCGCCGACGTCGGCGGCGGCATGGCCACTTGCGAGGACGGCGTCTGCGGCATCACCTGCCAGGAGGGCTTCGAGGACTGCGGAGAAGGTGAATGCGTCGACACGATGAGCGACCCGTCGCGCTGCGGCGGCTGCGACGCTGGTTGTCTCGCGGGCCTGGTCTGCTCTCGCGGCGTTTGCTCGGAGGAGTGTGACGCTGGCCTGGAGAACTGCGGCGGCGCCTGCGTCACGCTGTCCGACAACATCCTGCACTGCAGCGCTTGCGGCATGGCCTGTCCGAACCCGAGCGGCAGCGTTCCGAGCTGCACCGACGGTGTCTGCGACTTCAGCTGCCCGGACCCGTTGCTCAAGTGCGACACCGTCTGCGCCGACCCCGACAACGATGCGAAGAACTGCGGCGAATGCGGCAAGGTCTGTGATGCGCCGGCCAACGGCATGGCCATCTGCACCGCTGCCGGCTGTGACTTTACCTGCGACCCCGGCTTCGTTCGCTGCGGCTCGATTTGCGTCGATACGATGAGCGACCCGTTCCATTGCGGTGGCTGCACCACGCAATGTGCGGCCGGCGAAGTCTGCGACATCACTTGCAAGACGGAGTGTTCCGGCGGCAAGACGGCCTGTACGCTGGCGTGTCCCGAGACGGAATGCCCGGCCGCCTGTGTCGACACCCAGACCGACCCCGCGCGTTGCGGCGACTGCGAGACCTCCTGCCCGACGCCGGCCAGCGGCGTCGCGATCTGCAAGCTCGGCGGCTGCGACATCATGTGCGACTCGGGCTTCCAGCCCTGCGACGGCGTCTGCGTCCAGCTCGATCGCGACGAGTCGAACTGCGGGCTGTGCGGCAAGGCCTGCGACGGCACCGCCAACGGCTCCGCCGTCTGCGAAAACAGCATGTGCGGCATCAGCTGCAACGCTGGCTACGACGAGTGCGATGGCGCCTGCGTCAACTACCAGACCGACAAGGACAACTGCGGCGGCTGCGGCACCGATTTCGCCTGTCCGGGCGACGACGTCTGCGATCAGGGAGGATGCTCGACGGGCTGCACCCCGCCCCAGCAAGACTGCGATGGGTCTTGCGTCGACGTGCAGACGGACACCGGTCACTGCGGGAACTGCACGACGGTCTGCTCGGCGCCGCCCAATGCCACGTCGTTCTGCGCCGGCGCGTGCGACTTCACCTGCAACGCTCCCTTCACCGAGTGCGGCGGCGCCTGCGTGGATACCACGAGCGATCCGCTGCACTGCGGCATGTGCGACTTCCCCTGTCCCTCGGGTGGTCCGACCTCCACTCCGATCTGTGAGGCCAGCGAGTGCGGGTTCGCCTGCAACGCGGGCCTATCGCGCTGCGGAAACAGCTGCGTCGACACCAGTTCCAACAAGAATCACTGCGGCGGGTGCGGCATCAAGTGCGTGGGGCAACAGCAGTGTGTCGGTGGCGGCTGTCAGTAGCTCACTGCCACTCGTAGTGCAGGGCTTGCAGTAGCGCTCGCGCCAGGATCATGTGGCCAGCGTCGTTCGGATGAACGCGATCGGCGGCAAGGCGGTAGGAGTGCTGCTGTTCGAGGAAGCGATCGAAGGCGGCCTGGGTGTCGATGAAGTCGGTGGCGTTGCGCTCGGCGATGCGGCGGACGATGGCGCCGTACTCGTCCATGCGCGCGCGCATCGGATCGCTGCTGTTACGTTCGAGGAAAAACGGCGTCATCAGCACCATGCCCTTGAGCGCGGGGAGCGTGGTCTCGACCAAGCGTGAGAGCCCGTCCTCGAACTCGCCGGGTGGCGTGCCGAGGTCCGGCAGCGGCGCGTCGAACTGGCGCCAGACGTCGTTGATGCCGATCATGACGGTGAGCCAGTCGGGCTTGAGGTCGACCACGTCGCGCTGCCAGCGCTCGGCGAGATCGCGCACCGTGTCGCCGCCGACGCCGCGGTTCTGCACGACCAGGCGGTGGGCGGGGTAGGTGGCGTCGAGCAGCGCGGCGGCCATGGCGACGTAGCCGCGGCCGAGGTATCCCGACCTGTCACCGGGCCAGGCGTCGTGGTCGCGACCGGCCTCGGTGATCGAGTCGCCGACGACGAGCAGGCGGCTGTGCGGCGCGAGCTTCATGACGGCCGAAAATGGGGCTTGGCGCCCTGGAAAGCAACCACTGCCCCGGCGCGCTAAAGTCCCCGCTGCCGTGCCCGCTCTGGGTGAATTCGCCGATCCCGTTCGCGCCTGGTTCGAAAGGACACTGGGGACGCCGACGCGCGTTCAGGAGCTCGGCTGGCAGGCGATCCGCGCGGGGCGTTCCGCGCTCCTGTTCGCGCCGACCGGGTCGGGCAAGACGCTGGCGGCGTTTCTGGCGGCGCTCGACGAGCTGATGTTCGCGGAGCAGGCGCCGGAGCCGGGGGTGAAGGTGCTCTACGTCTCGCCGCTCAAGGCCCTGGCCAGCGACGTCGAGCGCAACCTGAAGGCCCCGCTGCTCGGCATCGCAGAGGCGGCCGACGAGCTCGGTGTGAGGTACCGCCGGCCTGACGTCTGGCTGCGCACCGGTGACACGCCCGCGCGCGAGCGTGCTCAGTTCTTGCGGCGTCCTTGCGACATCCTGATCACGACACCGGAGTCGCTGTACCTGATCCTGACGTCGGAAGCGGCGAAGCACCTGGCGAGCGTGCGTACGCTGATCATCGACGAGATCCACTCACTCATCGCCAGCAAGCGCGGCGCTCATCTGGCGCTGTCGCTCGAGCGCCTGGAGGCCCTGCGCGAGGGGGAACCGCCGCTACAGCGCCTGGGCCTCTCCGCCACCCAGCGCCCGTACGAGGAGGCCGCCCGTCTGCTCGGTGGTGCCAGCGTCAGCCGTGGACGGCTCGAGCCGCGCCCGGTCGACATCGTCGACGCCGGAGCCGCGCCCGCGGTGGAGCTTCGCATCGAGGCCCCGGCGGAGGACATGACGCGCTTCGCGATCCTCGACGGAGGGCACAAGGCCCTGGAGCTCGAGGGCCGCTCGATCTGGCCCAGCATTCACCAGCCGCTGCTCGAGCTCATCCGCGCACACCGCTCCACGCTCGTGTTCGTGAATAACCGCAGGCTGGCCGAGCGGCTCAGCCTGGCCATGAACGAGCTTGCCGGCGAGGAGCTCATGCTGGCGCACCACGGCTCGGTGGCGCGCGACCGGCGTCGGGTGATCGAAGAGGCGCTCAAGCGCGGCGAGCTCAAGGCGCTGGCGGCCACCTCGTCGCTCGAGCTCGGCATCGACATGGGCGCCATCGATCTGGTCGTGCAGATCGAGGCGCCGCCGTCGATCGCCTCGGGCCTGCAGCGCATCGGTCGCGCCGGCCACGCTGTGGGTCAGGTCTCCAAGGGCGTGGTCTTCCCCAAACACCGCGGCGATCTCTTGCCCAGCGCCGCGGCAGCGGCCGCGATCCAGGCAGGGCAGGTCGAGCCCACGCGCTACCCGCGCAACCCGCTCGACGTGCTGGCCCAGCAGATCGTGGCCATCGTCAGCGGTCAGGAAATCACGGCCGACGCGCTCTACGACCTCGTGCGCGGCGCGGCGCCGTTCGCCGAGCTCGGGCGCAACGCCTTCGACGGCACGCTCGACATGCTGTCCGGGCGTTATCCCTCCGACGAGTTCGCCGAGCTCCGCCCGCGCATCACCTGGGATCGCCTGACGGGCGTGCTGACGCCGCGCCAGGGCGCTCGCCGCATCGCCATCATCAACGGCGGCACCATCCCCGACCGCGGCCTCTACGGCGTGTACCTGACCAGCGGTGAGGGGACGGCCACCCGCATCGGCGAGCTCGACGAGGAAATGGTCTTCGAGTCGCGCGTCGGCGAGGTCTTCTTGCTCGGCGCGAGCTCCTGGCGCATCGACGAGATCACTTTCGACCGCGTTCTGGTCTCGCCCGCGCCTGGTGAGCCCGGAAAGATGCCTTTCTGGCGCGGCGATCGCGCCGGGCGCTCACTCGAGCTCGGGCGACGTATCGGCGTCCTGGCGCGCGAGCTCCTGTCCGCTCGCGACGCCGCCGCGGAGCTGCTCGTGCAGCGTCATGCCCTCTCGGCGCGTTCAGCGCAGAACCTGCTCGCTTACCTCGACGATCAGGAGCGGGCCGGGGGCATCGTGCCGAACGATCGCACGATCGCGATCGAGCGCTTCGTCGACGAGGCAGGGGATCAGCGCGTCTGCGTCTTGAGCCCGTTCGGTACGCGGGTTCACGCGCCCTGGGCGCTCGCCGTGGTCGAGCGCCAGCGCGGCCAGGGACTCGAACTCGAGGCGATCTGGTCCGACGACGGCATCGTGTTCCGCTTTCCCGAGGCGGTCGCCGCGCCCGGTCCCGAGGTCTTCGCGCTCGCGCCGGCCGAGATCGACGAGCTCGTGCAGCGCGGGCTCGGCAGCTCGTCGCTGTTCGCGGCGCGCTTTCGCGAGAACGCGGCGCGCGCTCTGCTCTTGCCGCGGCGGCACCCACAGCGCAGGAGCCCGCTCTGGGCCCAGCGCAAGCGCGCGGCGGATCTGCTCGCTGTGGCGGCGCGCTTTCCGGCCTTCCCGATCCTGCTCGAGACCTACCGCGATGTGCTCTCGGACGTGTTCGATCTCGCCGGGCTGCGCGAGCTCATGGCCGACGTTCGCGAGCAGCGGCTCGAGCTCCGCGTGGTCGACGTGGCGCGTCCGTCACCTTTCGCCTCCGCCTTGCTCTTCGCCTTCGCGGCGAACTTCATCTACGAGGGCGACGCGCCGGTGGCCGAGCGCCGGGCGCAGGCGCTCAGCATCGACCACGCCCAGCTGCGCGAGCTCCTGGGTGAGGCGGAGCTGCGCGAGCTGCTCTCGCCGCAGGCCGTGCGCGAGGTCGAGCAACGCCTGCAGCGCCTGGGTGAGGAGCGCCGGCTGCGCCACCCCGATCACGTTCACGATCTCCTGCTGGCGATCGGTGATCTGTCGCAAGCCGAGCTCGCTGCGCGGGCGGCGCCGGCGGAGCTCG
>DATLIL010000556.1:0-4213 GCA_035539475.1 Polyangiaceae bacterium | reverse complement strand
CATAGGCGGCGCCGTGAGCCAGCAGGCTCGCGCCGATACCGAATGAAAGGAAGCGCGACATGACTCTGCTGCTCATCGTTTCGCGAGATCCTGCGGCTCGACGTTGATGGCGAAGCGATTGACCCGCTCCTGGCGCAGGAGATCGATGACCTTGACCACGCTGCCGTGCCGCGAGCTCGCGTCCGCGGCGATCACTGCGCGCACTTCGGGGTCACGTCCACGCGCCTCTCGCACGCGTGCGCGGAGCTCGCCGTCCTGGGCGCGGGCCCCATCGAGGAAAAACTCGCCGTTCGAGTCGACCGTGATGGCGAGGACCACGTTCGTCGCTTCGCCCGTCGCGCCCTTGGGCAGATCGACCGGGATGGTTCGCGAAGCGATGTACGTGGCAGTGACCATCAACACCACGAGCAGCACCAGCACCACGTCGACCAGAGGAGTCACGTTGATGCCCGAGATCATGGTCTCGTCGCCGTTGTTAGCTTGCGCCATGCGCGCCTCCCTTCAGGTAAGACAGGACCTCGTGCCTCAGCGCTTCCGCCTGACCCAGGCGAGAGCGCACCAGGCGCTGGAAACCGTTGAACGCGGCGACCGCAGGCAGCGCTACCAGGAGTCCGATCGCCGTCGCGATCAGGGCCTCGCCGATCTCCGCCATCAGCCCGGCCGAGACCTGCGCGCCCGCCTGTTCGAGCTCGCGGAACGCGCGCACGATACCGATCACCGTGCCCAGGAGCCCGACGAACGGCGCGTTGTTGCCCAGCGTTCCGAGCACCGCCAGGCGGCGCTCCATATCGAGCCGGGCGAGCTCCTGCTCACTCTGCATGCGCTCGTCGGCGCCGTCCGCAGAAGCGCACTCGAGCCCTGCAGCGGCGATCCGGGCTTCGAAGCTGGGCGAACCCTCCAGGCAACGCAGCGCCTGTCTGAACTCGCCGGCGCCCAGCAGACGCCTGATCTCCGCGCGCAGCTTCACGACGTCGTCGCGCGATGAAAAGAACAGCACCGCGCGCTCGATGATGATGGCGACCGCCACGATCGAGAGCAGCACGAGCAGCCACATCACCCAGCGCGCTCCGTAGCCCGCCAGACCACTGATCCGTTCCACGATGTCCATGTTGATTCCTTCCTCAGGTCAGGGAGCCACGCACAGGGCGCGCTCCAGCCAATCCGTTCCACCGCGCGAGTCGCGCACGACGAAGAAGAAGCGCACGAGGCCGCTCTGGGGCTGCACGACCGGCGCCTTCCACGACACGCGCACACCGAGATCACTCTGATCGGCCGGGATCTGGGTGAAGGCTCGCTCGAGCTCGCCGCCCGTCGTGAAGTGCGAGGCTTGCAGTGGCTCGCGCTCGGGATCGACGCTGGCCGATTGCTCGAGCGGCTCGCGATCACTCTCGTCGAGCAGGAGCTCGAGCGCATGCGTGCTACCACGCGGGACTTCGGGCAGGAGCGCGCAGTCGTTGCCCGCCGCCCAGATCTCGCCGTCGAAGCTGAGCGCTTCCGGCTCGAGAACGGGGTTGTGGTTCAGCTCTACCGGCGCGAGACCGAAGTCGAACGACACCAGCGTGCCTTCGACCTCGCCTTGAACGGCGAGCGACAGTGCGGCGATCTCGCTCGGCACCGTGAAGTCGAGCCGCGGTTCACCCGGCACGGGGTCCACCACGCTGGCAGCGGCGAAGGGCTCCTCGGCGCAGGCCGGCAGGCTCGAGCCGCCCGGCGCCGCGCCGCAGACCTCGAGGCTCCAGCCGAGCGCGGGCTCGGGCTCCGGCGCGGCCACCAGCCAGCGCACCACGGCGTCTTCTCCTGGCGCCGGCGACGCTCGCTCGGGCTCGCCGCTCACCTCCACGCGCGCACCGAGCACACGCACGCTCGTCACCAGCTCCACGTCCTTGAGTGGGTCGGCGCAGCTTGCCAGGAGCAGCGCGCTCGTCAGAAACCAAGTCGTTCGTTTCACAGCTCACCTCGCAGGCCCAGGTTCGGAAGGAACGGCAGACCGCTGACGGCTTCCTTTTCGCGGTAGTCGTAGCTGTAGCGAGCGCCCTCCAGATTCTCCGCGTTGTAGACGTTCTGCACGTCGAGGTAGACGGCGACACTGCCAGTACCGACGCGAAACTGCTTCTCCACGCGCACGTCGAGCTGGTGGAACGTGGGATCCCGCTCGGAGTTCACCTCGCCGTAGATCGGCACGTACACGCCGGAGCGCGCGTCGTAGACGCTGTCGACCACGGGCGTGACCGGATTGCCGGTGACGAGCCGGAAGCGCGCCCCCACCTCCCAGCCGGCGCCGAGCTCGTGACCGGCGGCCAATGTGAGGATGTGCGTCTGATCCTGGTCGAACAGCCGCCAGCGTCCGTCCAGGTCGCGGCGCTCGCTGCGCGACAGCGTGTAAGCCGCGTAACCGAACGTCCCCTCCTGCGGCGTGACTTCGGCGGAGAACTCGCCGCCCACGATGCGTCCCTCGCCCTCGTTCACCATCCGCGGCGGGCGGCCGCCCTCGGTGCCCACGATGCGATCCTCCAGCCGCTTGTAGAAGCCTTCCACGCCGAGCTTCACGCCGTCGCCCAGGCGCTGCTCGACGCCGAGGCTGGTGTGCAATGCGCGAAAGGGCTTCAGCGCCGGATTGCCGATCACCGGCAGCACCTGCCAGTACTCGGGCGGCTGCGAGTAGAGACCCACGCCACCCTTCAGCGCCGTCTGGCTCGTCAGCTCGTAGCGCGCGCTGAAGCGCGGATCGACCGACCAGTCGTCGAGGTTCTCGTAGTAGTCCGCGCGCACGCCCGGCGTCAGCAGCAGGGCCTCCACGGGCCGGATGCCGAGGTCGGCGTAGAGCCCGCCGCGCAGCACGTTCATCGTGTCGAGCTCGAGCGAGACCAGGCGCTGGGTCGACAGCGGACTGCGCTGATTCGGATCACCCTCGGTCTGCGTCGGCAGGGGGCCGTGGTAGCTGCCGCCCGCATACCAGCCGGCGTAGTCGCCACCGGTCGTCAGCCGTAGCTCCGGCAAGAGCTCGAAGCTCCACTCACCTCGGGCGTACACCTCCGGGCCGTCGGCTTCCTGCACGAGCTCGCCGAAACGCTGCTCGACGTCGATCACACCGAGCATGAGCACGAGCTCCTGCGTCGCCGTTCGCGAGAGCTTCGAGTGCAGCTCGGCCTGGGCGCGGTGAAACTGGATCGAGCCGGAGATGTTGCCGGCGATCGCGGGGTCCTCGTCGGCCGGATCGGCGAAGAAGAGCTCGATCGTGTCGCGCCCGCCGTAGCTCAGCAGCCTGAGCTGGTTGTCGCTGTCGAAGCGGTGCGAGAGCAGCCCCTGGTAGTCCCAGTAGAGCGGCGCCGCCACCACCGAGTAGGAGTCCTCCGGCACGAAGTTCTCGAAGAAGAAGTCGATGTTGCTGCGCCGCCCCGCCAGCGCGATGGCGGTGTTCTCGCCAAGCGGCGTCTCCACCAGTACCGAGCTGTCGATCAGGTTGAGATCGAGCACCCCGTGCAGGCGGTCGCTCCTGGGATCCCGCGCGTGCACCTCGACGATGCCGCCCGAGAGCCGGCCGTAGCGCGTGCCGAAATTGCTGGGGTAGAGATCCACCCGCTCGATCAGGCGCGAGTTCATGAAGCTCGTCAGGCCGCCGAAGTGAAAGAGAAAGGGGACCGGCACACCGTCGAGGTAGGTGGCGCTGTCGTTCCAGGCAGCACCGCGCAGGAGCGGATCGCCGAAGCCGCTGGTGCGCGCCACGCCCGGCATCACCTCGATGGCCTTCAGTGCGTCGCCCCGCGTACCCGGGATGCGCGTGAGCTGCTCGGTCTTCATCGTGCGCTTCGTCACTTCGCGCGGCGGCGCCTCGACCTCGGCCGTGGCCTCGAATTCTTCGAGCTCCGCCTCGGCTTTTGCGGCCGGCGCAGCGGGCGGCGGCGGGGCAGCGGCAGCGGGCGGAGGGAGCGGCGCAGCCTCGGGTGTGGGCGCCGGCTCGGGTTCGGGCTGAGGCCCCGGCTCGACGATGTATCGGTAGCGGATCTTCACGGCCAC
Organism: Polyangiaceae bacterium; assembly: GCA_035539475.1. Lineage (GTDB taxonomy): Bacteria > Myxococcota_A > Polyangia > Polyangiales > Polyangiaceae > PMG-095. The sequence goes on along the minus strand of DATLIL010000556.1, from coordinate 199 downwards.
CGGCGTCTCGCCCTGCCGCGCCGGCTCGAACTCGAAGGCGCGCACTGCTTCGAGCACCGCCGTATCGAAGGGTTCACCCGCGCCCTCGACGACGCTCGCATCGAGCACACGGCCCTGCTCGTCGATGCTGAGCTCGACCAGTACCGGCGTCGATTGAGCGGGCTTCGCGTCGTCGCTGAGCTTTGCTTCGACGAAGCGC
>DATLIL010000555.1:0-17430 GCA_035539475.1 Polyangiaceae bacterium | reverse complement strand
GATCGCCGGCGTGCCTGCTCGCCTCCGAGTGGTCGAGGCGATCGGCATGGGCGCCTTCGGCAAGGTCTTTCTGGTCGACGACACCGCCAGCGGCCGCAGGCTGGCGCTCAAGCGTCTGGAGCGCCTCGATCCAGGTAGTGTCTATCGTTTCAAGCAGGAGTTTCGCGCGCTCGCCGACGTGAAGCACCCGAACCTCGTACGGCTGCACGAGCTCCACGCGGTCGACGACAGCTGGTGCTTCACGATGGACTACGTCGATGGCGTTCGCTTCGACAACTGGGTCCGCGGCCTCGAGCACGACCGGCGCTCGAGTGCCGCCGATACCACTCGCTCCGACGAGAGCGAAGAGCCCGAAGACTCGGGCGAGCGCGACACCGACGACGCGCCGAGCTCGTCGTTGCGGCAGATCGGGCCGCTGCCTTTCGCCGAGCCCCGCCTGCGCGCAGCGCTCAAGCAGCTGGTCGACGGCGTGCTGGCGCTGCACGCCGCCGGCATCCTGCACCGCGATCTCAAGCCGTCCAACGTGCTCGTCACGCGCGAAGGACACGTCGTGATCCTGGACTTTGGTCTGGCCGCGACCACCACTGACCTGGCGCCCACCAGCCAGGATGGCCGCTTTGGTACCCCGGCGTACATGTCGCCCGAGCAAGCGCGTGGTGGTGCGCTCACCGTCGCCTCGGACTGGTACGCGATCGGGGTGATGCTCTACGAGGCGCTCACTGGCCAGCTGCCCTTCAGCGGCGGAGCCGCCGACATGCTGGCGGCGCGGCTGAACCGCAGCCCGCGCGATCCAGCGGTGATCCGACCCGATTTGCCGCGAGACCTGAGCGAGCTAGCCATGGCGCTGCTCGACCGCAATCCGACGGCGCGCCCCAACGGCTTTCAGGTGGCGCAGCGCGTGGGGCTCGATCCCACCGTCGCAGGCAGCCCTCGCCACGTGCTCGGGGGAACGTTCGTCGGTCGCTCGCACGAGATGCAGACCCTGCGCGAGGCGTTCGAAGAAGCTCGCTCGGGCCGCACCGTCGTCGCACACGTGCACGGGCCGTCCGGCTACGGCAAGACGACCCTGGTTCGACGTTTCCTCTCCAGCCTGTCGCTCGAGCGCGAGGTCGTGGTGCTGGAGGGCCGCTGCTACGAGCGGGAGTCGGTTCCGTTCAAGGCGCTCGACGATCTCGTCGATGCGCTGGGCCGCTACCTGAAGACCTTGCCAGCGGTGGAGGCCGCGTCGCTCTTGCCGCGCGACAGCCGCGCGCTCGTGCGTCTGTTCCCTGCCCTGGGCCGGCTCGAGCTCATGACGTCGCTGCCCGGACGCGCCGCGGCGAGAGATCCCCACGAGCTGCGCCGGCGCGCCTTTCGCGCGCTGCGAGACATCCTGGCGCGAATCACCGACGCTCGGCCGGTGGTGCTGTTCATCGACGACGTGCACTGGGGCGACGCCGACAGCGCGCAGCTGATCCGCAACCTGCTGGCCCCACCCGACGTGCCGCCGATGCTGCTGATCGCGGGCTTTCGTGGCGACGGCGCCAGGTCGAACGAGCTCCTGCGCACGCTGACGAGCCCGGTGGCGGTCGACGTGGCCTGGCACACCGTCGATCTGCCGCTCGGCCCGCTGAGCGACGACGAGACGCGCGAGCTCGCCCAGTCGCTGCTCGCGCGCAGCGACGGCGTACCGGAGCAGAGCGCCCGCATCGCCACGGAAGCCGGCGGTAGCCCGCTGTTCGCCTCGGAGCTGGCGCGCTTTGCCGTCACTCACCCCGACGACACGCGGCTCGTCACGCTGCAGGCGCTGGTTGCGCACCGCGTCGCGTTGCTGCCCGCGCCGGCGCGAGAACTACTGCGGCTCGTCGCCTGCACCGAGCGCCCGCTCGCCGAGCGCGTGCTCGCGGAGGCGAGCGGCATCGGGCTAGCCGAGCTCAAGCCAGCGCTGGAGCGGCTGCGCGACGAACGGCTGATCGCGTCGCCGCTGGACGCCCACGCCGCAGGCATCGCGATGCTGCACGACAAGCTGCGTCTGGCCGTGCTCGAGACGCTCGACGAGGCCGAGTTCCGCAGCTGTCACGCGGCGCTGGCCAAGGCGCTGGATCGCTGTGGCTCCGAGGATCTCGAGAGCATTGCCCACCACTACGAGGCCGCGGGTGATCTCGAGCGAGCAGGCGTCTGGCTCGAGCGGGCCGCCGATCGCGCCAGCGCGACGCTGGCCTTCGGGCGCGCCGTATCCCTCTACGAGGCGGCGCGCTCCAGGGTCTCTGCCGTTGGCGCACTCGGGCTGCAACGCAAGCTCGCGGACGCGCTCGTCGGCGCTGGTCGCTGTCCGGAAGCGGCGCGCGAGCTCTTGCTGCTGGCCGAGCAGGCCAAAGACGCCGAGGCCCGCGAGCTGCGCCGCCGCGCCGCGGAGCAATACCTGCGTTCGGGTCACGTTGCCGAGGGACTGCAGGAGTTCGGTCCACTGCTCGTGCAGGCCGGTCTGCCCCTGCCGAGGTCTCCCGGCACGGCCCTCGCCTCGCTGCTCTGGGCCCGGGCCCAGCTCAAGCTCCGCGGCGTGGGCTTCGCCGAACGCGCCGAAGCTGACATTCCGGCTCAGGATCTGCAGCGCGTCGACTACGCCTTCGTCGTCGGCGTGGGCCTGGCCGGGATCGACGTCGTCGTCAGCGCGCGCTACCACGCTGCCAGCCTGCTCGCGGCGCTCAGGGCCGGTGAACCCAAGCGCATCTCGCGCAGCCTGGCGCTGACCGGCGGCTTCAAGGTGCTCGAGCACATGGACCAGGTGCCGGTCGGCGCCGAACAGATCGAGCGGGCGTGCGAGCTGGCGGACCGTACGCGAGACTCGTATGCGCGCGGCTGGACGGCGGCGGCGCGAGCCGTCGTCGCGTTCGCGCGCATGGATCTGGCGAAGACCGTGGAGTTCAGCGACGAGTCCGCCGCCCTGTTCAGAGATCGGTCCGACGCCGCGTTCCGCGAGCTCGGCACCATCGAGGTGTGGTTCGCGCTGCACGCGCTGTTCTTGTCCGGGCGGCTGCAAGAGTTCGCGAGCCGGGCGGGCGCCTGCGCGCGCGAGGCCGAGGCGCGCGGCGATCGCTTCACGCTCTCCACGGTGAGGGCCTACGACCTGGCGCTGCACTGGGCCGTGCTCGACCGCCCGCAGGACGGCCGGCGCGAGGCCGACGCCGCCATCGCCGACTGGCCCGAAGGCGCCTGGTACCACCAGCACTGGGCCTGGTTGCGCGCACAGTGCTTCCTCGACCTGTACGAGGGTGAGGGGGCGCGCGCGGCCGAGCGCGTTGTCCAGTTTCATCCACGCCTCAAACAAGCAATGCATCTGAGGATCAGAACTCCCCGGCTCGAGTGCAACTACCTGCACGGGCGCGGTGCCCTCGCGGCGATGATCGGCGGACCGAGCCGCGCGGAGATTCGCACGGTGTCGGAGCGCATCTCGGACCTCGCGAAAGAGCGCAACGGTCTCGCGGACGTCTACGCCGGCTTGCTCGCGGCCGGGCTCAGCGCGGTCACCGAGCCCGGGCGGGCCGAACGCGCCTTCGAGGAGGCCGAAAAGAGGTGCGCCGAGCACGGAATGCCGCTGCACGTGCTCGCCTGTGCGGAGCGCCGGGCGCGCTGCCGAGGTGACGCTGCGGCAATCAGGGAGGCCGAAGAACGGCTGCGCGAGAAGGGTGTTCGCGCGCCGGCACGCTTCATCGATATGCTGGCTCCCCGAGTGGTAGCAACCCCGTGAACCGACCCACCGAAACCATCGACGAATCCGGCTCGCGCCAGGACGAAGGCGATGCCGGCGCCATCCCGGGCGTCATCGTCGTGTTCTCCAAGGGCGAGCCACTGCAGGCGCCGCTGCGACTCGAGAACGGCGAGATCACCCTGGGCCGGCGCAGCATGCCGGGCATCCAGCTCAGCGACCACCGCATGTCGCGCAGCCACGTGCGCATTGCCCGAACCAGCAGCGGCTGGCGCGTCGAAGATCTCGACAGCCGCAACGGCACGGCCGTGGACGGTCAGCGCCTGATGGCGGCGCGCGAGGGCGAGGAGCTCGGCGTGGTCCGCGCCGGCGACACGCTGTTCGTGCTGCGTGAGGACATCAGGCCGTTCGAAGAGCACCCGCTGGATCTCGGCGAGCCCTGGGTGCTCGGTCCGAAGATGCGCGGCGTGCTCGACGCGATCCGCCGCTCCGCGGCCTTCGGTTCCCTGCACATCACCGGTGAGACCGGCACCGGCAAGGAGCTCGCCGCGCGCTCGTTCCACACCTTCGGACCCACACCCAACGGGCCCTTCGTGGCGGTCAACTGCGCGACGATCCCCGAAGGCGTGGCGGATCGCTTGCTGTTCGGCGCCAGGAAGGGCGCGTTCTCCGGAGCGACCGCCGACGCAGGCGGCTACGTCCAGGAAGCGGACGGCGGCACGCTGTTCCTCGACGAGGTCGGCGAGCTCGACGCCGCCGTGCAAGCCAAGCTGCTGCGCTTCCTCGAGACGCGCGAGGTCGTTCCCCTCGGCGACTCGCGGGCGAAGAAGGTCGATGTTCGTGTCTGCTCGGCAACCCACCACGATCTGCGCAAGGTCGTTCGGGCCGGCAAGTTCCGCGAAGACTTGCTCTACCGCATCGCTCGCCCGCACGTGTCGTTGCCCCCGCTGCGCGAGCGCATCGAGGACGTGCCGCACCTGATCGACCGCAAGCTGCGCTCGATCGACGAGCGCCTGATCGCGCACGTCTCGCTGGTGGAAGCGTGCCTGCTCCGTCCCTGGCCGGGTAACGTGCGCGAGCTCTCGATGGAGCTTCAGGAGTCCGCCACCGCGGCGCTGCGTGACGGCGAGGTGGTCAGGGAGAGCCACCTCGGGCGCACCGCGGGCACTCCGGCCGGAAGCAGCGTCAAACCCGTCATCCCCGCCGCCGCAGAGGAGCCAGTGCGAGAAGCCGACCTCGACCGCGCCGTGGTGATCGAAGCCTTGAAGCGCTGCGACGGACGCGTGGCCACGGCGGCGCGCGAGCTCGGGGTCCACAGGAACCAGCTGCGGCGCTGGCTGGAAAAGCACAAGCTGGACCCCAAGGCTCCGGCGTAGGGTCACTGCCCGTGCTGACCGACGCGCCAGGTGCTGAGCGCCAGGTCGTTGCCCTCCAGGCGCCCGAGCAGGTAGTCGCCGTCCGCGAGCAGCGTCGAGAGCCGCGCGATGTCGAGCCGAGTGCGCGGCACGTCTCGCGAGCTCGAAGCCAGGCCGCTGTAGGCGTGTGAACTGCAGTTCTGCGTGGCGATCTCCGAGGCCTCCGCGTCCACGGCCACGTTGCACAGCGAGACCATCTTACCGACGATCCGCGCCGTCACCGCGTGACTGTCGCTGATCGTGTCGAGCGCGAAGTCGGTGAGAGCGGGCATGCTGGCCGAACCACGCGAGTCCGGCGTGAAGATCTTGCGATAGCCGTAGTCGAAGAGGCGGCGCGCATCCGCCCAGTCCGAACCCGTGAGCGAGCTCGGCTGGAGCTCCGCAGCCAGGAGCGGCCGACTGATGCGCGTTGCGAGCACGCCGAGACAGCCGCTGCCCGCGCAGCTCAGCGTGTTCTGGTACTGCGGAATGTCCGAGCACAGACCGCCGCCGCCGCCCGGCTTGTAGCCGTCGAGGTTCGGGTAATTGTCCATGTCGAAGGTCATCGGCGACTGCCCGAAGGGGTGGCAGAGCTCGGTGTCGTCCGGCTTGGTGCCGCAGACCACGGCCTGTGGCTTGCCGATGAACTCGAGGAACGCCGGATCCTGGTACACGCTCTCCCAGAGCCGCACCTGGTCGCGCGCCGTGGAGTAGGACACGCTCGAAAACACCGTACCGCGCTGGCAGTGGAAGGTGTTGGTCATGCCGAGCTCATTGGCCTTGTTGTTCATACGCACGACCATGTCGTCGAGCGAGCCCGCCACGTACTCGGAGATGGCCCAGGTGGCGTCGCCGGCCGAGACCATGATGTTGCCGTAAAGCAGCTCGCGCAGCGTGATCTGCTCGCCCGCCACCAGGCCCATCTTGCTGGCGCCCGAGTTGTTCACGTTGGCAGCCGCGGTGCTGACCGTGACCACGTCGTCGAGCGACACCTCGCCGGCGGCGACGGCGTCGAGCGCCACGACCAGGACCATCACCTTGCGCATGCTGGCGATGGCCTGCACGCCGTCCGGCCCCTGCGACATCAGGTCGCTGTCGTGTTTTGGATCGCGTAGCAAGTAGCGCAGCGTGCCGATGTTGTTGCTCGGTTGCTGGATCTGCACGCCTGGAGTGAGCGGCTGGAGATCGAGCGAGTCGTCCGTGATGTACGAAGGCGCGTAGACGCAGTTGCCGGTGCCGCAGTCGGCGCCCTCCCAGACGATGAGCTTGAGCTCACCGCCGCCATCGTTCACCGCCGACACGTAACCGCCGTCGTTCAGGGGTGCGAGCACCAGATCCTGCGCACTCTGCGAGACGGGGTTGTTGCGGCGCAGGTCGCGCCCGGACGTGGACGTCTGCAGGAGCGTGGGCAAACCCGCGTCGCTGACCTCACACGCGAGCTGAACCATGGTGCCGCCGCTGCGGGGCAACGACACGCGGTAGTGCGACTTGGCCACGCCGTCACCAGGGCTGAACACGGCGCCGAGATCGCTGGCGGAGTTACCGACCACGCCGGAGTCACCGCTGTCGTACTTTCCGGTGATCTGGCCACTGCTGCCGTCGATCTCCCAGCTGACGATGCGGAGGTGTTGACCGTCGTCGAGCAGCGGCGTCACCAGCTGAAAGACGCGACCACCGTCGCGGCCTGCGCCGAGCTCGCGATGCTCGAGCGTGTAACCCTCGACGGTCAGACCGATCTGCGCACCGAAACCGGCGCTGTGCAGCTGCTCCAGCGTGCCGTCGGCGTGGACTCTCCAGGTCGTGAGCCAGAGCGTGCCGTCGTGAATCCGTCCGCTGACCAGGAGCTCGCGATCGAGCTTCGGTGACGTGGCGGGGGTCAGCACGCGCAGCTGGTGCTCGTAGCCGAGCATGGCGGGACCGTGGTTCAGGACCTGTGCCATCGCGCCGAGCGACGTGCTCCAGCTGGTGAGCTTGCCCACGGAGCCGGTACCCGCGACGGTGATCGTCACGGCTGGCGTGCCGCCGACGTAGGCCACGTCCACTTCCTTGAGCTTGCCGTCCTTGCCGGCGATGGTTTGGGGCGGCATGGTGCCCCCGGGGATCGGCGTGAACACGATCGGGCGAAGCTCGGGCGGTGCGATGTCGGTGGGGCTGTCAGCGCTGCTGGAGCCGCCCCGCGACGCAGCCTGCTCCCTGGCAGCTTGCTCGTACGCTTCGAGCTCGCCGTCGAGCGGCTCACCACCGCAGGCCGCAAAACCGCATACGAGCGCAGCCAGCGTGAGGTGCCGGGCGCCAGGAACCAAGAGCTTCGTCCAGTTACGTGCCATCGAGTCACTCCTATTGGGTTGCGGCGCCCCCAATTGCAGAGCCCATGCCACGCGCTCGATGGCAGTGTTTTCGATGAGTTACGCAGCTGCACCCGCTGGCACCCGGCACCCAGCGCTGGCACGTGCCAGGCACGGGACCGGTGCATCGACAACGCTCAGCCGAGTGCGCTGTCGCCTGGAACCAGTCGCGGAAATCTGGCTCCGCAAACGTCAAATGGGCGTTCGCGTCGTCGACCTTCACGCGAGCGGTAACGGCGGTACGGAACACGCGCGGGTTCGAGAAATTCTGCCCCAGCAATCGCTCTCGACGCCCGCACGATGGTGTTAGGTTTCGGCCCGCCAATGCCCCGGGCCCGCTTTGCCGTAGCTGTCGCCCTGCCAGGACTCTGCCTGATGGCCTGTAAGGTCTACACCGAGGATCTTCTGGGTTCCTCTGGCAGCGGAGGGTCTGGAACAGCCAACGGTGGCTCACCGAGTGGGGGCATGTCGAACGGCGGCAGCAACGCCGGGACCAACGCTCGCGGCGGCAGCGGCGGCTCGCCTTCGAGCGGCGGTGGCGGCTCCACGGCTCAGGGCGGCGGCGGTAACTCGGGCTCGACGAGCGGCTCCGGTGGCGAGCCGCCGAGCGGAGTCGACGGCGGAGCCGGCGGCGTCGACGAAACCGGAGCGGGCGGTGCCGCCGGGAGCGGCGCGACCAGCAGCGATGGAGGCGCCGGCGGCAACGGTAGCGAGCAGCAACCGCTGTGCAGCGACCATCCGCTGACGGCGCGAGCCTCCTGGGTCCCGACCGCGTCGCACGACAACGCCGGCAAGTCGCTGGCATCGAACCTGATCGACAACACGACGACGCGCTGGACCACCGGCAAGCCCCAGAGCGGCGACGAGTGGCTGCAGATCGACTTCACCACCACCGTCAGCCTCACCCAGATCAACCTGCAGCAGAGCGACACCTACGGCAACGACTACCCACGCACGTTCAACGTCATCGTCTCGGACACTCCCGGCGATGTCAGCGGCACGGTGCGGGCGAGCGGCAGCGGACAGGCGGGCGTCACGACGACCATCACCCTGCCCGGCCTGACCACGGGCCGTTACCTCCTGATCAAGCAGCTCGGCAGCTCGCTCAGCTGGTGGTCCGCGCTCGAGATCGAAGTCAGCTGCGTGGACTGACCCGGCCGAAGGGCAACGGGGAAGGCCGCGAGAGCGGGGCACGTAGCACGACTCAGTGCGCTCCCTGCTCTTGATTGCCGCGCTGGCTTCCGCGGCCTGTTCGACGACGCTACGCGAACGTGAGGTGATCTACGTTCCTGTAGGCCACAACCCCGCCTGCCCCTGCCCGCCGGGAGGCGCGCGCTCCGCCCACGCGAGCTCGGCCGTGCCCGCCAGGGGCGTGAGCGACGCCGTTCCGCGCACCTACCATGGCAAGGCCGAGCCCTCGCCGCGCGACCCTTACGCCAGGAAGCCCGGGCGGATCCGACCGAAGCGCGAGCGCGCCGCCGAGTCCGAGACTCCCGCGACCGAACACACACACGTCCCGCCCGGCCTCGCCAAGAAGAACAAGCAACGCTCCGACGGCAAAGACGAGCAGGCGTCGTGGGCGAAGAAGAAGAAGCGAAAGCACCGGCACAAGCCCGAGCGCGAGCCCAAGGACTCCGAGAGCTCCCCGCCAAAGGCGGCCAGCGCCTCCCGCAACAGCGCGAGCTGACGCCGAACGAGCGCCTCGCAAGGCGCCACCCGGTGGGCACCCCTCCCACGCGAGCGGAGCGAGCGTTTGGGAGGGGCCGCGCGCGCAGGCCGCAGGCCGAGCACGCGGGGGGTGGGCAGCTACAGGCGGAACAAGTAGCCGTTCTGGTTGGGGCCGTTCACGAGCACGAAGGAGCTCTGACCCGGCACGTAGCGCCAGCGCTTGTAGGTGCCCGTCTCGTTGGCGGCGCCTGGCCCGTTCGGGGAGGTGAGCGCGGTCCACTCGCCGCTCTCGAGCTCGAGGGAGAAGGCCGAGTCGCCGCCGTTCCAGGCCACGATCCGTGCGTTGTCCGCGTCGTAGGCGAGACCCGGATAGCTGCTGCCGACGATGCTGTCGCCGCCCGTGGTGGCCAGGGTCACGCGCGTGTGATCGCCGTCGAGGTCGTAGGTGTACACGCTGCCGGCGCCCACCAGGACGAGCTTGCGCGAGACCGGGTCGATGACACCGCTCAGGTGGTAGTCGATGGCATCGTTTTCCAGCAGGAGCTCGAACGCGTCTTGCTCGAGGTCGTAGCTGTAGAGCGCGGCGTCGTCGTGCAGGAAGATCTTCTGCGAGATCGGATCGTAGTCGCCCGCGATCCCGGGGACCGCGTTCGGGATCGGACCGGAGGGCTCGTGCGGCTCCCAGACCTGGTCCGCGAAGCTGTAGGTCCACGTGTCCTGGCTGAGGTAGCCGCAGGGCGGCATGCTACCGCCGAAGACGAACAGCCTGTCGGCGTGCTCGACGTAGAGCAGCGTGTCGTACGTGTGGCGGCTGCTGGGCTGCGTTCCTTCCGCCGTCGAAGGTGCGCAGTCGGGCGCGAGCGGCAGGCCCGGATCGGTGAGCCGCGTCATCGTGAGATCGCTGAGCGAGAGCGCGTAGAGCTCGTTGCCGAAGTAGTCGCTGTGGCCGCCGCCGAAGACGATCAGCCGTTCGCGCAGCGAGTCGTACGCGCCGCTGCTCCACGAGAAGATGCCGCCGCAGCCGCTGTTGGCGCACACCTCGGGGAAGCCGTCGTTGCAGGCGCACACACTCGAAAGCTCGGTGCCGGCGAGCTCGAGCCAGCCCTTGCCCTCGGGCAAATTCACGACGACGGGACCAGTGCCACCGGACGGATCACCCTGCCCGCCTTCGCCGCCCGCCGTCGCAGCTGTCCCGCCCTGGGTAGTACCTGCGGAGGCCGAACCCGCTCCGGCACCCGTGCCGCCTTGACCTGCAGCGCCAGGGTCACCAGCGCCGCCTCCCGAGCTTTGCCCGGCGACGGCTGACGGTAGCTCACCGTCGTTGTCCTCGTTGCCCTGGCAGCCCGAGAGAGCGAGGAACACGAGCGTCGCGTAGCTGATCGTTTGGCGCATGACGGACCCTTCAGCGCGTTCGTGCAAATGGCCCCGGCCGTCCGTGACGAAATCGACGGGGCAGCTCAGTTCTTGTACGCCCACGTGGCCCAGCCGCTGTCGTAGTCGGTGAAGAACAGGAACACGCCGGGCTGTTCGGCGTACGCCAGCGTGAAGAAGGCCACGTTGCCGGGGCGTTCTCCGGAGGCTGACGCGATGGGCGTTGCGGTCCAGGTGTGCGTCGCCGGCTCGAACTGAAAGAAGACGCTGTCGCGAACACCGCCACCGATGACCTGATTCCTGGCGTCGTAGGCCCAGCCCTTGGCCTCGGCCACCGGCAGGTCGCCGGTAGCGTCGGTGATTTCGACGATGGTCGTCGCGGACCAATCGCCGCGCTCGGGGCTGACCTCGAACAGCAGACCCGTGCGCGTGAAGTAATAGAAGCGCCCGGTCGGCGGAAAGTAGACGAGCTCCGCCGCGTAGCCAAAGCGCTCGCCGAAGTCGAACGTCAGGTGGTGCGGGGCGATCTCGCCCTGGGGATCGTAGGTCCAGAGGTCGTTCGTTCCGAGCACCACGACCAGGCCAGATTCGGGGTCGTATTCGGCGGCCGCGTCGGCAGGCCATGTGTCGGCTGGCACGGCGGAAAAGCGCCACGAGCGCGCGTTCGGCTCGTAGTGCGCGACTCGACCGGGCACGGCGTCGAGGCTCGGACCGCCCTGCGGCCACGTTCCGCAGTCGTCGCCCGGCGCGTTGTACGTCAGCATCACGAGCTCGCCGGTGTTCTCGGCCATCACCAGCATGTCGAACGTCTGGCGCGACATCGGATGCCCGCTCGTGAGCCAGGCGCCGCTCGTCATGTCGGCGTTGTCCGGCACCATCTCGGCGCAAGGCGTGGGCGGGTAGGCGCTTTCCCAGGTGAGCCTGGCGAGCTCGAAGACAGCGACGTCGGTGCGGGCAGTGGCGTGACTGCCGCCACCGAACCAGAGCAGCTCGTTGCCGGCGGAGTCGTAGACGAAGCGGCTGTAGTCGTCGATGCTCTGGCAGGGGTGCGAGCCGCCGGCGAGCTCGCTGCACTCGTAGCGGCCGAGGTTCAGCGCGCTCTTCGGCCCGAGCGTGGCGAGCGGCATGTCTTCTGCGCCGGACGAACCGGCAACGCCGCTGTCCACGAGCTGACGGTCGTCGCCAAACGGGACCCGCGGCGTGCAAGCGCACGCGCTGCAGGCGAGCAGCAGCGGACTAACGCGACCGAGTATCAAAGCAAGAGCTCGCTCGCACCTGCGCCGAAAGTGAAGAGCCCGGGTGCTCCTTCAGGAACCGGTCGGCAGCTCGTCGCGCCTGCGCACTATCGCCGAGCGCGCACAACGCCGACACGCGAGCCGCGCTGCGCTCGAGCGCGAGCTGACCTCGCGGATACTTGCGCTGGTGCTCGTCGAGCGCGGTCAGGGCCTGCGCCGGCTTGCCGTCACGCAGCGCGCGTTGCGCCTGCTGGAGCAGGCGAGCCTCGTCCGCCAGCGGAGGCAACGCGCGCGGAGCGCTGGGAACCGCCCTGGAGTCGTCCGCCACGACGCTCGCGACCGGCGGCGCAGGCACGGCCGGAATGGCCGCTTCGGGAAGCGCCGTGGGCTCCGTCCGCGATACGGCCTGCACCGCGGCGCTCTGACTGCTCGCGGGGGCGGGTGCGGACGGCGACAGGCGCGGCACCACGAGCACCGCGGCCGTGCCCGCTACCACGAGCGAGAGCCCGAGCTTCAAGAGCAGCCCTGTGCTCGCAGCTGTCGTCGAGCCGGCGCCCGCCGCCGAGCCACTCACCAGCCCGACACCCAGACCAAAACCGACGCCAACCCGCCGAGCCAGTGAACGAGCCACGCGCTCGCGATCGGCGGGCGTGGGCGCCACCTCGCTCTGCTCGGCGCGCACCAGGCTCATGAGCTCCGGATCTAGCGGCTCCATGGCTCACTCCGTTCGCTCGTTGCACGCCGCCGTGCCAGCGCCTTGCTCAGATCTTGGCGGGCCGCGCGCACGCGCGAGTAAAGGGTGTTGACGTTGACAGCGAGTGCCTCCGCCGCCTCCGGCACGCTGAGCTCCTCCAGATCGACGAGGATGAACGCCTCGCGCCGATCGTCGTCCAGCTCGGACAACAGTGCTTGTAGCAACCGGGCCGACTGGGCGCGCTCCGCCTCGATCAGCGGCCCGCGCTCGGTGCCCGGCAAGGCGTCGAGATCGACGGTCTCGGCGGGCGCGCGTCCCGCGCCAGGACGATGATCGCGGGCCACCTTGCGCAGGATCCCGAAGAGCCAGGTCTTCTGTGACGAACGTCCCTCGAACTCTGCGAGCTTGCGCTGCGCGACCAGGAAGACGTCCTGCACCGCGTCGTCGACCGCATGCAGCGGAACTCCCAGTCGCCGCGCGCTGCGCCACACGAACTCGAAATGCTCGGCGTAGAGCAGCCCCAGCCGCTGGGCCGTGTCCGCCGGCGCGTCCTGACCAGTCGCGCCAGCACCCAGGGTCAGGGCCGGCGCGTCCGGGGGAAAGAGCTCGCCGCTCACCGCCATCATCATCGCTCCGATCAGTAGAGTGCGGCGAGGGAGGCCAACCCGTGACGGAAAGCGACGGGCGCGTAGCGATTAAAAATCATCTTTAAAATCGCGCCGTTAGACCAAGCGAGCCGCGTCCACCCAGAGGCGCCGGCTGATGGATCTGCCCTACCCCCTCGATCACGAACTCGGGGCGACGCAGCGGCACGACCAGCGAGAGCCCCCCGCTGAGCAGCAACGACTCGCTGAACGGGAGCCAGAGCCCCACCCCGGCGAGCCCTGCCAGCCAGAGCTCCGACACCCCGTCCGGCACGCGCACCCCGAACGACTGCGCCGACAGCTCGCCGACCTCGGCCGAAAGACACGGGCCCAGGCGCACCGCGCTGCCCCAGGTGGCGTGACATACGACCAGCGCAGCGGCGCGAAAGCCGAAGCTGGCCGAGCCCGAGCCCGCACTCGACAGGGACTGCTCTTGTGTCGGCCAGGTGCTGGCGCTCAAGCCCAGGATGACGCGACCAGGCACCCAACCGAGCTCGAAGCGACCACCCAGCGCGAGCTCCGGCAAGGCGACGCTGTCGAGCGCGGCCGAGACTCCGAGCTGAACCTTGCCGCGTTCGCTGGGAGCTCCTGCGCGGGCAGGCTTCGGCGGCGCGACAGGCTCCGGAGGCGCTGGCGGCGGCGCGACAGGCTCCGCCGCTGGCGGCGGACTCTCGACGGTGCGGGCTGGAGGAGCGTTCAACTGCAGCGCCAGCATCACTGCCACCGAGTCGACCAGGGCCTGGCAAGAATCGCCCAGGAGCTCGCGCTGCTCACGGCTCGCGCCGGAGACGATTTCGAGACGAAGGACCCAGCCCCCGTCCGCTGGATGGTCGACGAGCGCGACCACCTGCAGCCGTTGCTCGGGCTCCGCGGCATCTGGCGCGAGTTTCTCGACCTGCGTCAGCACCTGCTCCTCGGTGGGGCACTCGGCGGGCGCTTGCCAGTCGAGATCGAGCCCGGGCCCAGCTGAGATCCCGAGCGCCGGAGCGCCGACGAGCAGACCGATCGATAGCAACCTGGCAGCGAGGTTAGCCGCCGTTCACTGACCGATCAACGCCTGGGCGAGCTCGTTCACGTACTCTTCGATGTTGCTGTAGCCGTCGCCGTCGCGATCGAGCGCACTGTCGGCGTCGTCCGCGGGATCGAGCCCGTGCGCTGTCTCCCACTCGTCCGCCATGCCATCGAGATCGGCGTCCACAGGCGGCTGGGGCCCGGTTTCGATCAGCGGATCGCTCACGTTGCTCAGACTCCCGGTGCCGTCGCGCGCCTCGGCGATGGTGCGCACGTTCATGGCGTCGCGCGGCCACGCACCCACCTTCGCGAGCACGCTCTCGAAGGCTTGTGCGGCCGGCTCGGTCGTGACCTCCGGATAGTCGAACGGCGCGTCCATGCGCTCGGGCTCGGAGTAGATGGTCAAGATGGGAAGCTGCGGGTCGTACACGTTGTCGTGCTCGTAGAGCTGGGCTGCCGCCCCGATGCCCATCAGCGCCGTGTTGCCTTCGAGCGGCGTGTTCGGCCCGGCCTTGACGTAGTTGCCAACGACGTTGAACGCCAGCGAGCCCGTGCTGGGGTCGGTGATGTCGAGCCCCTTCTCGAACGCGCAGTCGTAGATCACGTTGTTGCGGTAGTCGAAGGCAGCGCCCTCGAGCGGCGCCTCGCCGTCTGCCCCCCAGTGCATGTGCGGACCGCAGCGATTGACGTGATGCGCGCTGAAGTTGTGGTGCATGGTGATGCGCGACGTGGGCGGGTAGGCGATGAGCTGCCCGTAGCGCTGGCCCTCGGGGCCGCTGTTCGTGACGGTGGTCCACTGCACCGTGAAGTCGTGGCTGAAGGTGATGTCGAAGGCCTCGTCGCTGCCGCCCGAAAAGTCGCAGTGATCGAAGACGAAATCGTGCGTCGTGTTGAACGAGACGTTGTCGTAGTTGCCGTTGCCGCGAAAGCGCAGGAAGCGAAACACCGCGTCGTGAAAGTTCGACTGGTACGACTCGAGCGTCGTCTGCGCGCCGCGCAGCGTGATCCCGCCCGGTGACGTCTGGCCCGCGATCGTCACGTAGGAGTGATCTTCCGTCAGCGCCGAGACGCCACCGCCCGGCACGTCGATCACCCCCGACACGCGAAACACGATGATGCGCGGCTCCGTCGCGAGCAGCGCCTCCGACAACGAGCCCTCCCCCTCCCAGTCCAGCGTCGTGACCACGAACACCCGACCGCCTCGCCCGCCCGGCGTGGTCGTCCCGAAGCCCTGCGCCCCCGGGAACGCAGGCAAACCGGGCTGATCCCCGGCTCCGGCCGCACCCGTCGTGCCGCTCGTCCCCATCGTGCCGGCCCCGCCTTCGCTGCCGCTCGGATCGTTCGAGCCGCCTTCGGACTGGCTGCCACCCAGGTCCGTCGACCCCGCACCTGAGCCATCACCCCCGCTCGCAGACGGCGTCGTGCCCGAGTCCGGGTCCGGGTCGGAACAGGCGAGCGAAAACAGCACAGGGAGCAGGAACAGACGCTTCATGCACCCGAGTGGTGCAAGCAGGGCCCCCAGCCCGTGACGAAATCGACCGCCGTGGAACGAAACCCGCGAACGGCCTATTCGACCATGACTTCCGCGGCCATGAAGAGGGTCGGGTCGAGCACGGGACCCACTGTCACGTGCTGGCGCGTGGGATCAGGAGTGTACGGGGAGCAGGTAGTCCCGAACTGCTGCCAGAGAGGTGGCAGCGCCGTGACCTCGATCGGTCCTTCCACCTGACGCGAAACGCTGGACATGCTGCAGGTGCTGTAGTCGAGGCTCGACACGTACCTCGGGATCTCGGTCCCGGCGCAGTCGCTGAGCGTCGCGATGGCGCGCGACTGCGAGCAAGCCTCGTCGAGGTAGGTGTCGAACACGGAGAGCGAGTAGTCCTGCTCCGGAGTGCAGCGGAGTTGCCCATCGCTCGTGGTCGTGAAGTCGCACGGTGTGTCGAGCTCACTGTCGTACCAGCCGTCGAACCAGCAGCCGCCGTCGCTCGAGGTGTTGTAACGCGGCTTGAGGCGCCCGCTGTCGGCGTCGTTCACCGCGCTCGCGATCTCCGAATAGTTGGTGGCCGGAACGGGGTTGCCCGGGAGGTAAAACTGATATCCCGGAGAACTCATGTCCACGATGCACCCCTGCTGGTTGTCAATCGTGTAAGCGGTGGTCACGGGCGCTCCGCGCTCCACGACACGGGCTCCGCCGCAGCCCGGCACGATCGGCATCACCCCCACCGTATCGGGCTCGGACGTCGCGCACTCCGTCATCGGGAGATGCCCCAGCGCCAGCATCGAGCAGGTAGCGTCCGAGTGCCAGCCCACAGCGAGCAGGTTCGTGCGCGGGAAGCAGCGCCGGGTACCGTCCTCCGCCAGCGAGAAGTCGCACTGCTTGCCAGCCTCCGCGTCGCCCCAACCTTCCACCGCACGCGTGCCGTCGGCGCCGAGCACACCGTGCGCGCGCACCCGCGACGTACCTTCGTCGGTAAAGGCTTCGCCACTGACGAACGCCGTCAGCGGCACCTCTGCGCCCGCAGAGACGAACGTGCCCGTGACCGCCGCCGGGCTCGGCATACACACGTCGCCCACGAGTTGATACAGGCTCACCGGCGTCACGACCGGGCCTAGCTCGTAGAGGTGCATTTCAGTCATGCAGTTCGCGTACTGGGACGTGGAGAGGTACGCCGGCGCGGCGCAGCCCTCTTCAACGACTTGTTGGGCCACGAGCTGCGAGCAAGCAGCGTCCATGTACTGGTACGCGCTGATAGCGGTGGGCATGCAGCGCTGCGTATCGCCGGCCCAGTCGAAGGAGCACTCCTCCTGCCGCTCGCTGTCGTACCAGCCCTGCCAGGAGCGATCCCCCTCCGCCGTCACGCCAAAGCGCCCGCGAATGCGCGTCCCGGAGGCATGATTCGTCGTCCGCTCCATGCACATGCCCGCGTTGGTCTCGCCGCCACTGCCCGAGCTACCGCCGCCGGAGCTGCCTGCCGAGCTCCCTCCCGAGCCAGCGCCCGAGCCACCACCCGCGGTCGCGCCACCCGCAGCTCCCGAGCCAGCGCCGGACGAGCCGGCCCCCGGCTTCGAATCGGAGCTGGAGCCGCAGCCAGCGCTCGCCGGGATCGCTGCCAGAATCGCCACCGCCGCCCAATGCCTGCTCATCACCCCCGCAGCATACGCCAGAAACGCCTGAAACTTCCTTCAATGCCGCCACTTCGGATGATCACTCACCCGGCGTTCTGCCCGCTCGGGCAACGGGATACCGAAAAACTCGGAGTAGCAGCTCCGCGCGGCGCTCCGGATCGCGGCGGGGTCACGCGCGCCGATATCGAGGAGCAGGCGCGCGAGCGCCTCGCGTTCGATGCGACGATCGAAGTGACTGACGTCGATCGAGAGCTTTT
>DATLIL010000554.1:0-5258 GCA_035539475.1 Polyangiaceae bacterium | reverse complement strand
CCCAAGGACTTCTTCTACGTGATGGTGCGCGACGTCACGTAGAAGAAGTCCTTGGGCGACCAGCGCACGTAGCGGTCGGGCGACATCTTCATCGCGTCGTCGGCGAGGCGCAGCTGGTAGTTGTTCGTCTTGGGGCTGATGATGTCGGTGAACACGAAGCCGCAGTGGCCCGGGTTCATGTCGAGGTGCATGGCGTAGGAGCAGCCAGCCTGACGCAGCGCCTTGCCCAGCGTGGGGCCGTCGATCTCCTCGGCAAAGGCGTAATAGAGGTGCCCCGCGGAGGTGACGCACAGCGCGGTACGCTGGGTCATCGCGCCGGTGCCCTCGAGCTGCCAGCCCCAGATGTTGCGTCCCGTGGGGTTGGCCACGCCGTCTTCGACCAGCGGATCGAGATTCTGGCGGAACGAGATGACGTGCTTCGGGACCTCGGTGTTCTGCGGCCAGCTACCCATGCCGACGGCGCTGTCCTCGGTGACGACCACGCTCGCGCCGCCCGGCACCGGCGGGAGCAGCACGCGCTTGTTGATCGACATGCCGTAGTTGCCGTGCGTGGTCTTGAACGCGCCGTTGAACGTGGCGACGACGCGCTCGTAGACTTCCTTCTCTTGCGGCAGGCGACCCTCACCGGGCGGACCGGTGGTGGGCTTCGGATCTTCGTAGCCCGCCTGCATGCCGATCTCGAGCTGGCGCATGTCCATCGCGATCAGCACGACCTCGGCGTACGGGCGCTCCTTATCGGGGCGGATCGTGGTGCGATAGAAGTACGGGGCAGGCTTGGGTCCGCCCGCTTGCAGGCCACGGAGCGGCTTCAAAAACGGATACGTGACGGGCTGCCACGCGCCTTCGTTCGCCTTCGGCTCCTTCCAGATGCTGGGAACGCGCGGCGGCGGCCACGAGTCGGCGAGAGCACCGACCGCGCGCGCGTCGAGCACCTGCGCCACGGGTTCGGCCGAGCCGGCGGTGGCGGCGAGCTCGCGATCTTCTTTGGACGCGAACAGCGCGTAGGTCGTGCGCTTGACGCTGTCCTTCGCGCCGAAGACCTTGTTCTCGAGCCAGGCGATCGGCTCGGGGCCGACCTCGGCGCGCACCGTGTCGACGGCCCAGAACACGAACGGCTTGCTGCCGTAGATCTGCGGCACCGCGCGCGCCGCGTACGCCTCGCCACCCTCGGCGTTGCGCACCGTCCGGCGCTCGAGATCGTAGGAGAGCTCGCGACCTTGCTCGCCGAGATCCACCTGCAGGCGCTTCGGGTCGAGCTCCATCGTCGCGCGGCTCGCCGGCACGTCGAGCACGATGTCGGTGCGACCGATGCCGGCGAAGCTACCCGTCTGCTGGAACGAGCTCAGCGAGAGCAACAAGCGATCGAGCAGCGACGTCGGCTGGTCGCTCGCGCGAATGCCCCACAGGTCGAGCACGCTGATGGCCTGGATGCGACCGAAGGCCAGCGTCGCGAACAGCGCCTTGTCACCGCGAGCCTCGAGCGCGGCGTCGTCACCGTCGGGGGTGTCGGTGATGTTGCGCACGCGGGAGACGGACACGGGCTTGCCGTCTGCCGTCAGCCGGATCCACGCCCGGTAGAGGTCGCGCGGAGCGCCGTCGCGGGGAGCGGCCAGGAACAGCAGCGGGCGACCCGAGAAGACTTCAGTAAGAAAGCCCGGACTGGGCTCCCAGGCGAGCTCACCCGGCTTGACCGTCCCGCCGACCGCATTGCCGAGAAGCTCCGAAAGGCCTTCTACGGTAGGCGCTGGCGGTCCGTGGCCGATGGCGCGCACGGCCAGGGCCGCGACGACGGTGAGCAGCGCCACGTAGCGGCGGCTCCGAAGAAAAGAGCGGGCTGCCATCTCGTTCCGGGAGCCCCGGTCTAGCGAGAGGTGGCCCGAGGCGCAAGGAACCGGTAAACAGCGGGCTCCCCCTTTGGCCATCAGTAACCTAGGTATTCGGCTCCTCACCGCGGCGGTCGTCGTTCCGCCGCTGTTATTGCTCCTCTTTTTGGGGCCAGCCTGGGGCTTCTACATCCTGGTGGCCGTCGCCGTGGCCGTCGCGTCGAGCGAGCTCTACCGAATGACGCACCCGGGCGACGGCGTGGCGCAGGCGATCGGCGTCGCGCTCAGCGTCGGGGTTTCGGCTGCGCTGTATTTTGCTGGGCACGACCCCCGCGTCCTGCTCACCGTCGCGCTCGCCGTGCCCGTCGTCGGTGTGCTCATCCCGCTCTGGCGGCTCGGTGACATCCAGACCGCTGCGCTGCGCACGATGGCGAACGTCGCCGGGCCCTTCTATATCGGTGCCACGCTCGCCGCGCTCGCCATCATGCGCCGCGACTTCGAGTACGGGCCGCGCTGGGTCTTCCTCTGCCTTTGCTTCTCCTGGCTCGCTGACACGGGCGGCTACTTCTTCGGCCGCTTTCTCGGCAAGACCAAGCTGTACGAAGCCGTCAGCCCCAAGAAGACGCGCGCCGGTTTCGTGGGCGCGATCGTTGGCTCGACGACCGGCGGCCTCGTCGCACACTTCCTGTACCTTCCCAACTTGAGCCTGCCGGCCGCAATCGGTCTCGGTGTCGTATGCGGTGCGCTCGGCCAGTTCGGTGATCTGGTCGAGAGCCTGATCAAGCGTTCCACCGGCATCAAGGATTCCGGCAGCATCGTCCCCGGGCACGGCGGCATGCTGGACCGCATCGACGCCCTCCTGATCGTCGCCCCGCTCGTGTATCTCTTTGAAATCTGGACTGCGAACGGCCGGTAGCAGCGGGTTTTCGGGCAAAAGAACACGACCGCAAAAGCGGTGCTTTTCCGCGGCCTGCGCTACGATCAGCGTGAGGAGCACTATGAACGAACCAGTCTCCGGACCACCGTCATCGAGCACCTTCGACGAACGCATACCGATGAGCATGAAGGCGCCATCGGCGCCTCGTTACGACTTCTTCGGCGTCATCCAGCGCTACCTCGACGAGGCAGCCAAGGTCTCGGCCGTACCCGAGCACATCACGACGATCCTCAGCCAGCCCAAGAACGAGATCATCGTCCACTTTCCCGTGCGCATGGACAACGGCGAGTGGCGGCTGTTCAAGGGCTACCGCATCCAGCACTCCAACATCATCGGGCCGTACAAGGGCGGCATGCGCTACCACCAGGACGTCGGCCTCGACGACTGCAAGGCGCTCGCCTCCATGATGACGTGGAAGTGCTCGCTCATGAACCTGCCGTTCGGCGGCGGTAAGGGCGGCATCAAGTTCAACCCACGCAGCGTCTCGCGCGCCGAGCTCGCCCGCATCACGCGCCGCTTCTTCCATTCCCTCGGGTCCAACATCGGCCCCACCTACGACATCCCCGCGCCCGACGTCGGGACCAACGCGCAGGTCATGGCCTGGGCGCTCGACACGTACATGAACGGCGTCGGCATACCGCTCAAGCAGGACGCGCTCGGCGTCGTCACCGGCAAGCCGGTCGCCAGCGGCGGCACGCTGGGCCGCGAAAAGGCAACCGGCCAGGGCCTCGTGCACTGCATCCGCGAGTGGGCCGAGCGCCAGCGCCTGGACCTGCAGGGCAAGAAGATGCTCGTGCAGGGCTTCGGCAACGTGGGCTCGAACGCCGCCGTGCTCCTGAGCCGCATGGGCGTTTCGTGCATCGCGGTCGGCGACCACGCCGGCTACCTGCACAACCCCGAAGGCTTCAACGTCCACCGCCTCAAGCAGTACGTGGAGCAGCACGGCAGCATCGCCGGCTACCCCGCGGGCCAGAAGATCTCGCGCGAGGAGTTCTTCGGCATCTCCGCCGACATCTTCATCCCCGCCGCGCTCGAGAACCAGATCGGTCCCGCCGAGGCCGAGGCGCTCAACGTGCAGCTCGTCGCCGAAGGCGCCAACGGCCCGTGCTCGCCCGAAGGCGAGGCAGTCCTGAAGAGGCGCGGCATTCCGATCTTGCCCGACGTGCTCGCCAACGCCGGCGGCGTCACCGTCAGCTACTACGAGTGGGTCCAGAATCGCCGCAGCGAGCAGTGGACGCTCGAAGAGGTCGACGAGAAGCTCGAGTTCGCCATGAAGGACGCCTACGACCGCGTCGAGCGCTTCGGCCGCGCCCACAACTGCGACTTCAGGATCGCCTGCTACGGCGTCGCCCTTTCGCGGCTCGCGCAGGTGTACTCGGAGCGAGAGATCTTCCCCTAGTGTCTGGGTGGGCCGCGCCGTAACGGGCGCGCCCCCTCTCTATCTACGGCGCCGGGTCACTCCGTTCGGCGCCGCACGGCACTGCAGCCGCGCACAGCCCTCGTTGTAACGGCCCCAGAGTGGTGTCCGCGGCCGCGCCGGTGTCGGTGCCGGGAGCCCGTGGCCGCGTCAGCGGCGGCGACCGGGTTGGGTGTCGGTGGCCGGGTCAGGACTGTAAGCGATGTCCTGTCACAACGGTCACCAGCACGGACACCGACTCCGGTCACTGACACCGGCACGGACTTCTGCCTCCGACACGGTCACTGACACGGCCACGATCTGCGGCGCCGTGACGGGTCGACCCGGCTACCTCTTTTGCTGTTGTTGACGTTGAGCCTCCTGCAACGCCACGACGACGGCTGCTGTGCTCGTTGACACGCCGACGCCGCCAGGATTCTCTGCAGCAGGACGAACACCGCGCTTCTGGCATACGCACGCGGTCGCTCCTGCACCGGTCGAGTCCTGATTTCCGACCCCGACCATGCCCGTCAGCTCCATGTCCCAGTTGGCGCACATCTGGACGCATTCCTGCGGCCCGCCGTGGATCTTCCACTGGCTTGCGCATCCCAGCAGACAGGGCGCAAGTACCAACCAGATCGAGCAACTCATTCGCATTCTCATCGGCAACCATCCTTCTCCCTGGATCGACTCACTCTGGCCGTCCCATTGAGCCGCGGAGGCTATCCGCACGCCTTCCGCCGAACAAGGCCCGGCGGTGAGCGACGAGTGACCCAAGACCCGTGACAGTGTCAGCCTGAAACTTCTGCGCTGCATCGGCTGTCTGATGACCGATGTCCAGCCGCATCCTGGTCACCGTCTACGTGATGGCGGCGCTGATCTTGTCCGCGGTATCGATGACATTCGAGTGGGTGTCACCCATCGACACACCGGAAGGGGCGTGGGACTGGTATCGCGAAGTCGGCGTTCGCAACGGCATCCTGGTCGTGGCGCAGCACGAGCCCCCGGGAGGCGGCTGGCGACTCGACGTCGATTGGCCGCGGTTCCCTCCCTTCCCGTTTTTCGTAGGGGCTGGTCCAGGCAGCGGTGGCCTGTACATCGC
>DATLIL010000553.1:0-5179 GCA_035539475.1 Polyangiaceae bacterium | reverse complement strand
AGACACCCGCGCGCGCTGCTGCTTCTTCGGCTGCGACGCTGCGGCGCATGTTGAGGACGCGCCCCTGCACCTGAATCACCTTGGCCAGCGGATTACCCTTCTGCTCCGCCTGGACCACGGCGCTGACGAAGTCACGCACCGCCTGCGTCGGAACGCGCTCCGCAAAGTTGAGGAGCGCTTCGCGCCGAGTGCGACCGAGATCGAGCTCTTCGAGGATCAGCGAAAGCTCGCGGGCGAGCGGGTCTCGAGAGCGCGGCGACGTGAGGAGGCGGAGGGCGCCAGGGAAGTCGAGCCCGGCGCCCATGCACATGGCGGCGATTTCGATCGCGTGAGGCAATCCCCGCGAGACGTGCTTGATGCGCATCTTGATGACCTCCTGGAGCTGAAACGTCGGCAGGAACGCACCGACCAGGAAGGCGGGCAGGGCCAGGCCGGGGCTCGCATCCGCGTACGGTGCGACGAAGAACGCAGTGGCACTGAGCAGCATCGCGGAAAGAAACGACAGAGCCGTGAGCTCGTCCGCCGTCAGGCCCAGGCAGTAGCCGGCGCGCCTGAGCGTGTGCTCCTGCTGCTCGCGGAGCTTGCGGAGCGGATGCAGCGCGGCGAGTCCGGCCATGAATCGGACCAGCGGTTCGATCGTCACGAACAACCCGCCGCTATGAAGGGCCTGGCGCCGTTCGGCACCGCGGTGACCGAGACGGGGCGCGGGCGGCACGGGGACGCTCGCAAGCGACGCGACCAGAGCGGTGGCGGCCAGGGCAAAGAGGGCAATGCAACCGAACTTGAACGCCAGGGTCATGGCTGCCTCACACGTCCACTGCGAGGATTTTTCGCGCCATCAGGATGGCAGCGATCCAGAGCGCTGCTGCGCCAGCGATGACGAGGTTCCCTGCGAAGGTCTCGGCGAGCGGCCTGAAGAATTCTGGGTCCATGGCGCGCACGCCGGCAACCAGAGGCACCGGGATGAGCCCAATGACGAACGCTTGGGCTTTGCCTTCCGCCGTCTTGGTGCGCACCACCCCCTCGAGTCGAGCAAGCTCGCGAAGCGCCGCTGCTGCGCTCTCGAGCATCTCGGGCAGGTTGCCGCCCGCCTTTCGAGCCACCTGCAGCGCAAGGACGGCTCCTGAGAGCGTGCTCGACTCGACACGGTCGGCGAAGTTCTGGAGTGCGCGATCGAGCGGCGTTCCCAGCTCGTTCTCTTTGACGATCACATCGAGCTCCTGGCTGATCGGCGCCTGGACCAGCGACACGGTCGAGGCGATGGCTTCGCCCAGTGAGGGGCTCGCCTTGAGCGCATTGGCAATGGCCACCAGCCAGGATTCGATCTGTTCCTCGAGCTTGGCCACGCGGCGAGCAGTCAGCCATTCGATGAGTACCTTCGGGCCGAACGCGAGGGCGGGAACGAAAAGCAGCGCCGGCCAGGTTCCGAAAACCAGAGCAACCGTGCTGGCGGCGGTAGCGCAGCAGACCTGGCCCCAGAGCACCTGCGTTCCGCTGATCGTCGCCCGCAGAAAGGCCAGGTGCTTGTCGAGGCACGCCGTGTATTCACGAGCCGCGGCCCGACCAGGGCTCGACCGCTCACCGAACGCGGCCCAGGCAGTGAGAGACAGCGTGAGCACGACGCCCAGCACCGTGCCGCGCCCCAGCCAGAAGGTGAACGGGCTCACAGCGCCACTCCATTCTCGACGAGTCCGTGCGTCACGAATTGGTCCAGGAACGACGGCAGATAACCGCTGGCGCCGAATTCCCCTTGGACGACGCCGTCCTCTTTCGTTCGCACGACCTTGTAGCCGAAGATCTCGCGGTGCTCGACGTCGCCGTCGTCGCCGACGCCGAGGATCTCGGTGATGCTCGTCACGCGTCGCGAGCCGTCCGAGAACCTGCTCTGTTGCACGATGAGGTGGATGCTCGAGGCGATCTGCTGGCGGATGGCGCGCACGGGCAGGTCGAGGCCCGCCATGAGGCAGAGCGTCTCCAGGCGCGCGATGGCCTCCCGCGGGCTGTTGGCGTGAGTCGTGGTCATTGAACCTTCGTGGCCGGTGTTCATCGCCTGGAGCATGTCGATGGCCTCGCCGCCGCGGCACTCACCGACGACGATGCGATCGGGGCGCATGCGCAGGGCGTTCTTCACGAGGTCCCGGATCGAGTACTCGCCTTTGCCCTCGAGGTTCGGGGGCCGCGCCTCGAGCGACACGACGTGCGGCTGCGCAAGCTGGAGCTCGGCAGCGTCCTCGACGGTCACGACTCGCTCGTGAGAAGGGATGGCGCCCGACAGCACATTGAGCAACGTCGTCTTTCCGGAGCCAGTTCCGCCAGAGATCACGATGTTCTTCTTGACCTTCACTGCTCGCTCGAGGAAGCGCGCCATCTGCTCGTTGACGGAGCCGAAACGCACGAGGTCCGGCATGCGCAGCGGGTCTTTTGCGAACTTCCTGATGGTGATGCACGGGCCGCGCAGCGCGAGCGGAGGGATGACCGCGTTCACGCGAGAACCGTCCCTCAAGCGCGCATCAACCAGGGGGGTCGATTCGTCGATGCGGCGGCCGAGCGGCGTCACGATGCGCTCGATTGCTGCCCTCACGGAATCGTCGTCGGTGAACGTGAGGCCAGTGAGCTGCATCTTGCCGCGCCGCTCCACGAAGATGGTGTGCGGGTCCACGACCATGATCTCGTTGACGTCGGGGTCGGCGAGGAGCTGCTCGAGCGGTCCGAGGCCCAGGGCCTCGTCGGTAAGCTCGCGAACGAGCGTCTCTTGAGCCTCGGCAGCGAGCCTGGCTCCCTCCGCTTCGGCGACGATGCGCCGGAGTGCATCGATCACCTTGGGCCTCATCACCTCCGGGTCGAGCTTCGACCGATCCAGTGACGGGAGATCGAGGTTCTCGAGGAGCCGCCGGTGCATCCTGCGCCGCGCGTCGACCCCCGGCGACTCCGCGGCCGGCGCCGAGGTCGTCGCGACGGGCGTCGCAGCCGGTGTCCACGAGCCTGCGGGGCGAACGCGCATCTGATAGGGACCGACCTG
The DNA here is from genome assembly GCA_035539475.1 of Polyangiaceae bacterium. Taxonomy (GTDB): domain Bacteria; phylum Myxococcota_A; class Polyangia; order Polyangiales; family Polyangiaceae; genus PMG-095. The sequence goes on along the minus strand of DATLIL010000553.1, from coordinate 2,160 downwards.
CAGGGTCGCCTGTCCGTCGGGGATGACGCGCGAGCTCTGCCGGAGCAAGAGCTCGTTGACGATGGAACCGTTCGATGAGCCATCCGTGACCTGCAGGCCGTCCGAAACGAGCTCGAGCCCGATGTGGCGGCGCGAGATGCTCGGCACGTTGAGCACGACCTGGCAGCTCCGATCGCGCCCGATCCACCACGGCCCGGCTCCCGGCAGCGTCAGTCGCTCTCTGCCGTTCGGTCCTTCGAGCTCGAGCTCCAGGCGCGCGCCGCTCACCGGGCACCCGTGTTTGCAGGCGCTACCGGGCGAGCAGGCTTCATCCTTGGCGGCGGGACGAAGCTGACCTCGTCGATGTCGCCGGTGTAATCCTTGTAGGTCTCGAGCGCCGCCTCGAGCCGCTCGCGGTTTTCCATCGAGACTGCGTCGACCACCGAAGGAATGATCAGCACGACGTTCTCGGATTCCTCCTCTGCTTGCGCATGCGAGCCGAAGAAGATGCCGAGGACCGGGATCTGGCTGAGGCCGGGCAACCCCGTCATGGACCTCCGCTGGCTCTTGGCGGTGAGGCCCGCCAGGATGAGTGACTGGCCGAGCTCGAGATTCACGATCGTATCGAGCGCGGACGTGACGCGGCCCGGAACGCCCGTGCCGCGGTCGCTGTCGAGCTCGGAGATATCGGCGTGCAGGCGAAGCTCCACGCGGCCGGTCTTGGAGTCGTAGCGCGGCTGGACCTCGATCACCGACCCGAACGGGATCTTCTGGATGCCGCTCGTCAGGGCCGTTTGTATCGCGACGTTCACTTCGCCTCCGCCCGCGAACGTGGCCTTCTCACCGTTTGCCGTCACGACCGCAGCTTGGCGCATCACTTTGGCCCAGCCCGTGGCTTGCGCCATGTCGAGGCGTGGCAACGGCTGGTTGGCAATGACGGCTGTGGCGCTGTCCAGCGTCCCGGCGGCGACGTTGTAGGTCGCATCGAACGTGGGGGCGACCGAGCCGGGCCAGCCGATCCCGATCTGGTGCTGGTAGCTCTTGCTCACCTGTACGAAGTAGAAATCGAGACGAATGTTGTCGCGCGCCTCCACTGCGGACGGGTCTCTCGCAGAGCGTTGCGCGTTCGGATCGGTCACGGTGATTTTCACATGCCGCTCCGAACCGTCGAGCATGAGAAGCAGCAGCGTCGTCGTGCCCGGCTTGAGCGCGACGACGACGAACTGCGTCGCGTCCTTGGTCAGGCGAACGTCGACGATGCCGCGGACGGCCTCCGAGAAGCTCTTGACCCCGTCGCTCGGGATGACCCGCTGCTCGCCGATCGGGAGCGTCATTTCCTCTTCCTCGAGCCGCGGCGCCGGCAGCCCGGAACTTGGCATGCTCGGTCCTTGTGCGAGCGCCACGGCACTCGTGCAGAGCACGGCGAGGGCCGTGGCGGCAGCGCCCGCGAGGTGCTTCGTCTTAGCGAACATGTTCGATGCCCTCCTTCACCTGACCGGCTTTCTTGGTCTGGGCCGGGGCGCTCGTTTCCACACGCCCGACGACCTGGGCGTTCGTGGTCTCCGGCAGCCCCTCGACGAGCGTGATGTCGTCAGGATTGCGGAGCGAGAGGCTCAGCCTTCCTCGCTCCTTGGCTTGCGTGATGAGCTGCGCCTGCTCGACGGTGGCGGCGACCGTCACGTTGCCTCCGGAGCGGAGGACCGCGGCGCCGGCTTTCTCGTCCGCGCGCGAGAGGTTACCTCCGACCGAGAGCACGAGGAGGTTCTGGAGGAGCGTGGTGGTCGACCCGCCGCTTTCCTTCCCGCCAGCCGTGAAGAGCAGATCGATACGGTCTCCGGGGCGGAGGAGCCCGTCGAAGTCCGCGGCGCGAAGGTCGATGGGAACGGCGCGCATGCCGTTCTGGACCAGTCCAGAGAGGACGCGGCGCTCGTCATTGAATCGGGCCAGGTCCGTCCAGAACAGCGCGTCGTTGGCCTTGAGCCCCGAGGCGACGCGCGTGCCGACGACCTTTTTGATCTCGGAAGCGCGGACGTGCCGGCTCTCGACGTAGGCCTGCGGGATGTCCCGGATGACCAGGTTCTGCTCTGCCAGCGCCGATCCGACGGGCACGTCACCGGCAACGGCGAGCACCGCCACCTTGGGACCACCAGAGACTTCGGCTTCCAGGCGCTGGAAGTACAG
>DATLIL010000552.1:0-15998 GCA_035539475.1 Polyangiaceae bacterium | reverse complement strand
CGAGCCGAGCGACGAGCTACGCTTCGCGGTCGACGCGGCGGTCGCCGCACGCATCGACGATTATCGCACGTCGCGCACATCGCTCGATCCCATCCCCGTGCTCTGCATCCCTGGCTACTGGGACAACGACAGCGCCGCCTTCTACGACGACCGCCGCAATATTCCCTTCGAGCCAGGTTCGCGCCGCCATTTGCAGCGCTGATCGTGCTACGCAGCCGGTCATGACTGACAGCTCGCTGCAGGGACGGATCGCGTGGGTCACCGGCTCTTCGCGCGGTATGGGCCGTGCCATCGCGGGACACCTGGCGAGTCTGGGCGCGCGCGTGATCGTTCACGGCTCGACGCCCACGTCGACGCGCGCGTTCAACGAGGCCGAATCGCTGGACGCCGTGGCTCGTCAGATCGCGGCCGAGACCGGGGCTCAGGTGCACGCCGTGCACGGCGATCTCACCGACGACGCCGTCGTGACCGCCCTCGCGACGCGCATAGAGCGTGACATCGGCGCGATCGACATCCTCGTGAACTGCGCGGGCGGTGACATCGGCGCGAGCGGCACCACCGGTCCGAACGGCGGCAAACCCGAGGGCAACGACGCCGTGAACATCTCGGTCACCGACCTGCGTGCCATCCTGGAGCGAAACCTGATGGCCTGCATCCTTCCGTGTCGCGCCGTCGCACCGGCGATGATGGCGAGGAAGCGCGGCCGCATCATCAACATCGGCAGCATCTCCGGTCTGGGAGGGCGCGTAGCCGAGGCCATCTACTGCACGGCCAAGGCTGCCGTGCACGAGTACACGCGCTGCCTCGCCGCGCAGCTGCGCCCGTACGACGTCTGCGCCAACGTGGTCGCACCCGGCCAGACCGTCACGCCCCGCTTCGCGGCGACGCGCAAGCTCGACGAGAGCCTCAACGTCAAGTCAGGCACTCTCGTCCGCTACGGCTGGCCCGAAGAAATCGCGCGCGTCGTGGCGTTCCTGGCCGGAGAAGGCGGATCCTTCGTCACCGGTCAGGTGTTGCGCGTCGACGGCGGCGATCAGCTCTGGCCGGCGTAGCCCGCGTGCGCCATTTCGCGCAGCGTGACGCGATAAGTCTTCGTCCTTCGTAGAGCGCAAAGTTCACGGTTTCCCGGGCTTGCTGCTGCGGAGTAGGTTGCTGGCCGTTGCGGGAGGGCGCTCTCGACATTTCGTCGAGGAGCGCGGCGCAGGCACGCAACGAGAGGAGGCTAGAAGCATGTCCATCACTTTCAGGGATCCGCGCAACGAGCGCACGTTCGGTGGCACGGGTGGCAGTCACTTCAATCACGCTGGTCCCAATCCCGACCACGCGCTCGTCGGTCTGGAGATCTGGAGCGGCGACGTCGTCGACGCCGTGGCGCCGATCTTCGCGCAATTGCTACCAGGCGGGCACCTGGGGCCGATTCACGTTGGTCCGAAGAGCGGTGGTCCTGGCGGCAGACCGACCACGATCTATTTGCCCGGACAGGTTTTGGTCGGGATCTGGGTTCACTGGGGTGCGGTCGTCGACAAGGTCCGCCTGGCTTTCCGCGCCTGGACTCCCACTGGCGTGAGCGGTCGAGAAACCTGGAGTGACATCGTCGGTGGGCTGGGCGGAGACCAGGGGCCAGCCGAGTACCTCCACGAATCAGGGCGCTGCGCCATCGCAGTGCACGGCAAGGCGGGGTCTCCCCACGACGTCTTCGCGCGCCTCGACTCGATTGGCCTGGTTTCCGCCGAGCCCGTGATCGCGCGCGCGGCCGTCGACGAAGTGCCTCGCGAGGTGGTGAGAGGAAGGAAATCGACGACAGTGCTCGAAGATTGAGCCGTCACCCGCGGGCAGGATGGCTCGTCCCATCAGCGAGCCATCCCCTTCGTCGCTGTCTCACCGAACTCCGCGTCATCCGCCGTGCCAGTGTGCGCGGCGACATGCTGCTCGAGCGGGGCACGGGCCTTGCTGCGTGCAGGGTGACTGGGAGGTTCGGATGATACGATCAGCGATTGGGATGCTTGGTGCAGCGAGCTTTGCTCTGCAGTTGGGGCAGGCTGAGACAGCCAGCGCTCAGGGTTTGGTGGAGCCGCCGCCAGACCTCGAAACTGGGACGCGCAAGGACGTCGACGCTCCCGACCGGGCATTCGAGCTCACGCTGGGAAGCGGCTACACACGCGGTTTTGGAAGCCTTCAGGACGGCGCGAATCAGGACGTCGACGACCGGATCGGCAACGGCGTGACCTTCGAGCTGGGACTGGGCTATCGCGCCTCGCCCCGCTGGATGTTCGGCGTTTCCGGCGGCTACCAGCGCTACGAGTCGGGAGACGAGATCCCCGAGGCGATCTCGAGTCACGGCGCCAATGCGCGACTGGATGCCACGTACCACTCCCGCCCGTACTCCCGCGTGGACCCCTGGGTCAAAGGCGGGGTGGGCTACCGCCTGATCTACGAGAGCGATGCGCCGCTCGCCATGGACGAGGCGCGCTTGCACGGCTTCGACCTCGCAAGTGTCAACCTGGGGCTGGACTTGCGCGCAGGGCGCGAGTTCGCGGTCGCACCGTTCGTGGGCGCCGATTTGACCACGTTTCTATGGGACGGCGAGGACGCGATCGACGACCCGAGGCTGAGCACGTTCCTCTACGCCGGTCTGCAGTTCCGGCTCGATATTGGCGGCAACACGGCCAGAAGCACGAACGTCGCCTCGCGCTGAAGGCGGAGCCGTATCTCAGCCCTTCTCGCTACGGAGGGCGAGGATCGAGTCGCGAACCCAGGCCTTCTTTTCGGTGTTGAACTGGATGTCCGGAGCGAGCTCGAACTTCTTCATTCGCTCCCTCAGCTCGCGCGCGGCCGAAACTGCTTGCGCATCTTCTTGATGAAGGTCTCGGTGCAACGGCCGTGACTGCCCTCGTACTCCATGATCTCGCGGATGAGCTTGGCCTTGGCATCATCGGAGAGGCCCGAGGCCTTGATCTCGTCGGCGAGCTTCATGCCTTCGAACGTCGTCGGTGCGTCCGCCTTCGGAGTCACCACCTTGGCGGCCGGGTTGTGATGCGACGACTTCGTCTTGGTCACGTCGCGAAACAGGGGCTCGATCGAGCGGCGCCCGTTCCCGTGGCAACTGGGACAGGTCTTCGAGCTGCCCCCGAAGGAGTTGCTGACTAGACCGTCGCCTCCGCACATCCGGCAGCTCTCGTTGTCCATACCTCCTCTCATAGCGCAGACTGCCTTCAACGAGGGGTCGGTCGTGGAAAAAATCACCCGCGCTGTGCTTACGCCGATATTTGGCCCTCCTGAGCCGGCTTCCGTGGCGGGAGACGTAAGCCATGAAAACGACTCCGTTTGGTCGAACCGTCGAAGCGTGGGCCAGGCTCGCGCTCGCCGGTCTGATCGCGGCAGCGTGCGGGACGCGCAACGATCCGCCCGGCCAGGCGGGTCCGACAGGCGGTGGCCCGGGCAACGGTGCAGGTGGCACGGCGAACGCATCCGGAGCCTCTGCCGACGGAGGCGCGAGCGTCGCAGGAGCGACTAGCGGTGCTGGTGGCAACGCGGGAACTGGCGGAAGCGGCGGAAGCGCCAGTGCAGGCGCGGGCGGCATCACCAGCTCCTGCCAGCTCGAGCAGTACCTGCCTTCTTTTGCAGCCGTGGCCGATCCGCTGGATCTGATGAATCCACCCGGCGAAGAGCTGTGGCGTACGGCGTCGACACTCCAGGGACTGGTCAATCGCACACAGCCCAGGATCTACGTCAGGCTCAGCCCGGATGAAGACAACGAGGACTGGCTCTCCACGTTGAATGTGACCACCAACCCGGACAACGACGTCTTCGACTTGATCAGCAAGTACCGGGACGAAATCGCGGGGCTGGTGATTTTCGATCCCAACCTCGAGGATTCGACGAACGTCGCCGTGTCCGTGGCAAGCGTACTGGACAGCTTGGTGGTTTCGCCGACCACGGCGGAAACGCTATCCGTCGCGCCGTACAGTCTGCCGGTGTTGATGGACCTGCGCGGGCAGTTCACGACCCGGCTGGAGGCGTATCAGTGGCTCAAGGACAACTACTGGAACGAGCTCTCCCGTCGCGCGCTGTTCTCCATCAGCCCCAGCATCGGTCTGCACATGATCGACTACGTCATGGCGCAGAAGGGCTACCTCCACTTCCTCGAGCCCAACGATGCAGCCGAAAAGGCGCTGTACGACAGCTTGCTGGCTGATCTGCCGGTCAACGCCCCGGTCATGGGTTGGTGGCACGAGCCAGAAAACGGAGGCGAGCTGGCGCACGTCAGGTACCTGGCCGAAGCGGGGCACCCGGCACTTGGATTCGACTATTTCGCCAACGCCTCGGTGTTCGGCGGCGCGTCGCGAACCATCAACGTCAAGCCGCCGCCGCCCAAGCCGACGCTGGAAAACAAGATCTACGTCACGCTGTTCATGAGCGATGGCGACAACCTGCAAGCCGTGGAGCACGCCATCCGCAACCAGTGGGATGATCCCATGCGCGGCTCCGTGCCCATCGGTTGGACGCTTTCGCCGGCCCTGGTCGACGTGGCCCCGAACATCTTGAATTGGTTCTGGGAGAACGCCACGGACAACGACAACCTCGTCGCCGGTCCTTCGGGTCTCGCGTACACCTACCCCAACCACTGGCCGAGCGACGATGCGCTGACCGTGTTTGCGCAGTACACCGGCTGCTACCTGGCGCAGGCCGGCATGAACGTCATCACCATCTGGGATGACAGCGGTGAAGTCTTTACCGGCAACGCGGGCAGCATCTACTCGGCGAACATGCCCAATCTGCTCGGCGTCGCGCATCATACCGGCACCCTCAAGATCGAAGACGGTCTTGCCCAGACAGGTCTGGCAGCCTTTTACGCCACCAGCGAAACCGAGATCGTCGACTCGATCAACGCCTCGGCGGCGGATTTCGACGGCAGCGCGCCCAAGTTCATTGCCGCGCAAGGCGTGCTCTGGAATCACAGCCCGACGAGCCTGCACAGCGTCATGACGACGCTGCAGGCGCAAAACAGTAACTACGTCTTCGTGCGCCCCGACCACTTCTTCGAGCTCGTTCACGAGGCGGCGGACAGCGGCATTTCCACGTTGTCGGTCATCTTCGAAGCGGAGGGTGAGCGCATGTCCCATGCGGTCGGCAGGGCTGATGCCGACGGCTGGTCGGCGAATCCGAGCGATGACGCCGCGGGATACCTGATGTTCGGCCCGTACGTGAACGATCTGCCCACGGGCAACCAGAAGGCGATCTTCAGAATGCAGGTCGACGACAATGCCGCGACCGATGATCTGTGCGTGACGTTGGAGGTCTCGAACTACACCTCTGGTGCCTTGCTGGGCAGTCTCGACGTCCATCGCCAGGACTGGACGAGTGCCGGCACCTATCAGGATTTCGAAGTGGTCTACACCAATGCGACGGCCGGTGATGCGCTGGAGTTTCGCGTTCACTGGAAGGACGCGGCCTACGTGCTCGTCGACCGGGTGCAGATCACCGACGCGCCCCCGTGACGTCTATCCGCAGATTCAGCGACGGCAGGCGGGCGCCGAGGAAGTGCCCCCGCTATCGAACGGCGTGGTGCGACCGATCAGGATGAAGGGCGCCCAGAAGTAGGGGTGGTTGCGCCGGGCACGCTGTCCGGCGGCGGCGCAGTTGATCGCCTCCTCGCGCGAGCGGCCCGCGGCGAGGTCGCGGTAGAAGGCGATCATGAACTCGCTCGTGGCCTCGTCGTCCACGCGCCACAGGCTCGTGACCAGACTCTGCGCGCCGGCCGCCATGATCGCGCGGCGGAAGCCGAACACGCCCTGACCGGCGCGTACATCGCCGAGGCCGGTCTCGCAGGCCGAGAGCGTGACGAGCTGGGTGTTCGACAGATCCTTCTTCAAGAAGTCCGCCGCCGTGAAGAAGCCGTCGGACTCGGCCTCGCCGCTCCGGCTGCGGCGCTCGACCCCGGCCATCACGAGCGCCGCGGCGCGCATCGGATCGACGAGCTCCGGCGCGGGCGGCGGCGGATCGTCGCTCAGGGCGAGCTGCAGCGCACGACCACCGCCCTGCGTCGCGCTAGAGGCGAACAGGCCGTGCGTGGCGATGTGCAGGATGCCGGGCGACGACAGCTCGCGCAAGAAGCCCTCGGTCGCCGCAGCCCCGACCACTGGCGACGTGGCCCGCAAGAACGGCGCAATCGCCTGCGCCTCGCGCAGCGTGCCGGGTAGCGGCGCGACCTTGCCCTGGATCGGGAACAGCGCTGGCGCCCGTGCTGGTACGGCAGGGCCGGCGGAAAAGTCGGGCGCTGCCACGATGATGGCGTCCCGAGTCGCGCGCGAGCGGTAGCGACGCAGTAGATCACGACCGGTGGTGACGTAGGAGAGCGAGACGCGTTCGCCCAGGTACTGCTTGCCGTCGTGCAGAGCCGCGAACGGCACGAGCTGCAGCGGCCCCTCGCCGGCAAGCACGACCCGGCGTGCGCCCAGGCCGAGCGGCGCCCACACGCGCTGATAGAGCGCCTTGGCGGGCGTCAACGGATCCGCCTTCGGGTTGCGCAGCGCGGCCAGCATCCTCTTCGCCGCCTCGTCGATCGCGCCGACCGGCCCCAGAACGACCGCCCGCACCTTGGCCGACGGCGCGAGGATCAACGCGTGGTAGCGCTCCGGAGTCCGCTGGGCGGTCAGGTTGCCGGGAGCCCACTTGAGACCGCTGGCCGAGACGATCTCGATGAGCACCTGATCCGCCGCAAGCTTCTGCGCGACGGCGCCGACGATGGCTTCTGGCGCGACCTTCGGCGGCTCAATCGTCACCCCGTGGAGCTCGCCCTCGAGGTAGCGGGCCTCGGCCTCGAGCCGCCGGATCAGATCGGGCCGCCCGCTTTGAGCCGAGAGCTCGCGCGCGCGTTGCCGCAGCGAATCCACGAGCAGCACCGCGCGCTCTTCTTCGGGCGGGTAGACCTGCTCCTTGTCCGCCCAGCCGCCAGCGGCCGCGTCCTGCAGCGACCCGCGCGTGCGCAGGATGGTCGCGAGCCAGCGCTCGGCGTTCCGCTGCTCGCTTGCGCGCTGCGAAAAGGCGGCGCTGCCGAGCCCCACGATCTCGTACTGCGCGGCTTCGAGCCTGAGCACCTCGTCGTCACTCGAGCGGCCGCTGCGCTTCAAGACCGAAAGAAAGCTCTGATAGAAGCGATCGAGCAGCACGAACTCGCGCCACGCGAACTCCGGGGCGCGCTTGTCCCCGGCGCCTGTGAGGAGCCGCACGGCGTGCTGGCGCAGGTCGAACGGGGTCGCGGCCCGGCGCTGCTCGTCGGTCCGGAGCGCGGCGTCGAGGTGCTTGGCGGCTGCATCGAGATCACCAGCCTCGAGCTCACCCAGCGCCAGGCCGGCTTGCGCCTGGGCGGTCAGGCAAACACCGACGTTCATCTCGGTGCAGAAGGCAGGCGGCAGCTCGAGCACCTCGCGGAAGTAGTGCTGCGACGGAGCGGCGTGGTTCGCGCGAAGCAGGGCCACGCCGGCGGCGCTCTGCAGCTGTGACATGTAGCGCGGCGGAGCGTTGGCGAGGTCGGCGATCGCGCAGTCGAAGTACGGCTGTAGCTCGGCTTTCGGCAGGCCGGCCGCGGCCCCGAGCAGCTTGCTCAGCGCTACCTCGCCCTGATCCTCGTCCGTGACGCCGGCCTTGCCCAGGCAGTCGTACTCCGCGGCGGCGGGGCTCGGCGCGACCGAGAGCAGCGCGGCGAAGAAAACGGCACGAAGCTTCATCTCAACCTCCGTCCTTCGGCACCAGCGGCCAGACCACGCTGCCCACGGCCGTCTGGTAGCGGCCAGCCGCGCCGTCCACCTGACCCGAGTCGTTCGAGCCCCAACACGCCACCGAGCGATCTCCGAGCACCGCACAGGACGTGTCGGCGGCCACCACGTGCTCGAGCTCGCTGATCGGGTCCCAGGAGTAGTACTGGCGGCAGGTAAGCTGTCGTTCGCGATCGATCAGACAACGCCCCTGGACCTGCGCCACGCCGCCCAGCACGGGTAGCTCGCTATCGAGGCGCTCGTGCTCGTCTTCGAGTGAGTAGCACTGGAGGGCCTTGTCCACGGTCAGGGCGCAGACCGCCTTGTTGAAGACGTGAATCGACTCGAACGCCTTGCCCGGCAGCGTCCAGGCGTTCTCCTCGGAGGCGCCCGGGCTGAGGCAACGACCGGCGCCCGCGGAGTTCAGGTAGCAGAGCGTCTCGTCGCCCAGCGAGATGTCCTTCGCGGATGTGACGGCGCGGGTCACGTTCGAGTCCTGGTAGTCGCGATGGCTGCCCCAACAGTGGACCGCGCCGTCCTTGGCGAGGGCGCAGGCCTGCTCCCCGTCGACGGCGAGCTTGGTCACATCACCGAGCGGCACGGTCTGTAGCCCCGACCTGGGCTCCCGATCCTTTTGGCCGAGCTGGCCGTGCTCGTTCGCGCCCCAGCACGTCACGCTTCGCTCCGCGCTGAGCGCACAGGCGAAGTCCCGACCGCCGTCGAGCTGGCGGACGCCGGAGAGCCCGGCGACGGGCGTTGCAGAGTGCTTGGCCGCCGGTGCCGCCCCGGGCAGCTCTCCCCAGCACACCGCGTGACGGTCGGCGCCGATCACGGCGCAATTGAACGAGGATGCGTTGGCGACGGCCACCGCGCCAGCGACACCTGCCACGCGCTGCGGCAGCAGGTAGCGCGAAACGTGGCCGTTGCCGAGCTCGCCGTCGAAATTGGAGCCGAAGCAGCGGAGCTCGCCGGACGAAAGCATGCACGCGTGACCGTCGCCGACGCGGAGCTGCTCCACGGGGCGCGCGTGACCGGGAACCACCGTCGGCTCGAAGACACCGTCTCCGAACAGCTTCTCGACCAGCCCCCAGCAGGTCGGCACACCTTCGCGCGTGGTGGCGCAAGCCCAGCCCGCGCCGAGGGCGACACGTTCGAGCTCGCGTAGCTCGATGTTCGCGCGATCGACGCGCTGCAGGCGTGTCTCGCCCCGCGGGGAGCCGAGCCAGCCCGGGCCAGTGCAACGGACAGTGGAGCCCGCGCTAAAGCAGGTCGTGTCACCGCTGACGGTCACGCCGCTGACCTCACCGCTCACGCGCCCGGGTTTCTGCTGGCGAGCACCGGAGCCCCAGCAGAAAAGCTTGCCGGCCACCGTCAACGCGCAGCCATGGGCCCGTCCGAGGGCGAGCGTCTTGGCGTCTGCGGGGATGTCGGGTTGCTCCCGCGGGATTTCCGACCCGGGCCACTCGGACTCGTCGCCGACCTGGCCGCCGAGTCCGCCCCAGCACAGGAACTCACCCCCGCTGCGCGCGCAGGTGCGATCTCCACCGGCGAACAGCGCGTCGACGTTGTCGATCCCATCCGTGGTCGTCGGTGTGAGGACGGCCTGCGCCGGCTCCAGCATGCCGAGCTGGCCCGCCTTGCCGGCTCCCCAGCAGGCCACGCGCTTGTCGGGGCGCACGATGCAGGTGTGCTGACTGCCCGCCGCGATTTGCAGCGCGGAGCCGGGCGGCAGCACGAGCCGCGGCGTCGAGCGATCGAGCCGCGCCGGATCCGCCGTCGCGCCGTTTTCTCCGCTGCCCCAGCAGTAGACGGCGCCGTCACGCGTGAGGGCGCAGGTGTGATCCTTGCCGAGCGCGACGTCCGCCACCAGCGGCGGGGGCGCGCAGGGCGGCAGGTCGGGCGCGGCGGAACTCGCGTTGCGCTCGGGCCTGGGCGCCGACGCGCTGCGAGCTCCCGCTCCACAGCCCAGCGCGAGCAACAGCGCCGGAAATGAGACCCGTCGAAGGAGTGCGGGGAACATGACCCGCCAATCTCTCACGTGACACCGACGAGGTCGACCCCCCAGAGTGACGACGCCGGGCTCGAAAGCCCCCCAGGTCGCGCGAAATGTGTGTCGCGCCCGACCGCGAGCGCCGTCAGTAGGTCATGGCAACTTGCACAGTTTGGGGTGCGCTGACGAGCGTGCTGTTAGTAGCCGCCTGCTCCGACACGGGCGCGACCTCGAAAGCGAGCGATGGCAACGACGTTCCGGCGGCCGCGGGAACCTCGGGCACCTCTGCGGGCGGCGGGGGCAGCCCTGCTACCGCTGGAACGTCGGCGGGAGGGTCAGCCGACGGCGGAACCCCGGGTACAGCGGGCAGCTCGGGTGCCGGCGGAGATAGCGCGGGCAACGGCGGGTCGGCTGGTGCTGCCACGAGCGACCGCCCGCCCAACGTCCTGATCGTGCTGCTCGACGACCTCGGTTATTCCGACCTCGGCGCCTACGGCAGCGAAATCCGCACACCGAGCATCGACCAGCTGGCTGAAGGCGGCACGCGCTTCCGCAATTTCTACGTCACGCCGCGCTGCAGTCCGACGCGCATTTCACTGCTCACGGGTCAGTACACGCAACAGGTCGCCACGGAACCGGGCGCGTCGCTGCCGCCGTTACGTACCGACAACAACGTCACGCTTCCAGAGCTGCTCTCGGCTGCGGGCTACCGCACGTACATGGCCGGCAAGTGGCACCTCGGCACGGACCCCGACCAGCTCCCCCGTAGCCGCGGCTTCGATCACGTCTTCAGCTACACGGTGTCCGGCCCCGACAAGTGGGACAAGAGCGTCTACAACCTCGATTCGAAGAACGACGCCATTGCCGCACGCGTCTACGGCGACGGCCCGCGCGACTTCTATCAATCGACCGCCATCGGCGACTACGCCCTCGATTTCTTGAGCTTCAACGAGGCTCAGGACGACGACGCGCCCTTCTTCATGTACCTGGCCTTCAATGCGCCGCATTTCCCGGTCCAGGCCGACCGCGCGTTGATCGAGACCGCAGCAGACGGTGAACCGTCTTACCTGGATCTCTACGCCCAGGGCTGGGGGAAGACGCGCAACGATCGCTACCAGCGCATGCTGAACGAAGGCGTGATCGACTCGAGCTACGGGCTGTCAGCGTCCGAGCCGTTCAACTCGAGCGAGATCCCCAAGTGGTCGACGCTGAGCGACGTGCAGCAAGCCGATCTGACGCGCAAGATGGCCCTCTACGCGGGTGCCGTCGAAGGCGTCGACGCGGCGCTCGGACGTATCGTCGCAGCGCTCGAGGCCAGCGGAGAATTCGACAACACGCTGATCTTCGTGCTCTCCGACAATGGCGGCAACTACGAAGGCGGCATCTACGGCAGCGCTTTCAAGAAGACCACTCCCCTCACCGGCGCCGATCTCGAGAACATGGGCCAGCCCGGTCAGAAGGACCACGTGCTGGTCGGCGGCGGCTGGGCCCACCACCAGAACACGCCATTTCGCCTGTTCAAGCACTACACACACGGCGGCGGCGTCCGTTCCCCGCTCGTGGTGTCGTGGCCGGCGAAGGTCGCGAAACCCGGAAGCTTTACCGATCAGGTCGCGCACGTGATCGACCTCGCGCCCACCATTCTCGAGGTCGCGCACGTGTCGTACCCCGACCAGTACGCAGGCCGCGACGTTCTCCCGCTCGAAGGCGCCTCCCTGGCCAGCACGCTCGACGGGAGCGTCGCGCCCTTCGCCCGCCAGCTCGGCTTCGAGCACGAGACCAACCGCGCCTGGATCGACGGGAGCATGAAGCTCGTCGTGCGCCACGAGACCGGCGACGTGCCCGAGCTCTACGACCTCTCAACCGACCCCAGCGAGCTCGACGATCTCGCCGCGGCAGAGCCGGACACGCTGAGTCAGATGGTGCAAGCCTGGAACGAGTGGGCCGCTCACGTCGGCGTGCCGTCCGATCGATTACTGCCGTAGGGCGAGTGCTCGTCTAGCGAATGCCGTGAAGCGCGTCGATCAGCTTGTCGACGTCATCGAAGCTATTGAACAGGTGCGTGGAGACGCGCAAGACATTGGTATTCTGCTCGTCCGCCTCGCGGTCCTTGAAATTGACTGTGCGGATATAGATCCGCTGCGTTTCGCGCAAGGTCTGCACCAGCGCCAGGAACTTCGGCTCGTCGTACCGATCTGCGTGGTTCGAGAAGGGAATGAAGGATGCCATGCCCGAGCTAAGCTCGTCGGAAAGCGGCGTGAGCAAGCTCGCCTCACCCCAGGTTTCGACGATGCGCGTCTTGAGGTACCGGTTCAGCTCCAGTATCCGCGCCTCCAGCTTCGCCATGCCGATCTCGTCGTGAAAATTCATGGCGTCTCCCACGGCCTTGAACGCCGGCGTGTTTTCCTGGCCTTTCACCTGGAGCATGATCGTCAGAGGAACGGGGAAAACGTAGGCCTCGGTCAGCATGGGCCAGAGCCGGTGTGGATTCTGTTCTCCGTCACGGACGTAGAGCAGGCCAGTTCCCGGAGGGCCGTTGAGCCACTTATGACAAGCGCAGGGATAGAAGTCGCAGCCGAGCTGATCCAGGCCGACGTCGATCATTCCCAGTGAGTGGGCCCCGTCGACGACCGTGATGATGTCATGCTCCCGCGCCAGATCACACAGCTCCTTGACCGGCATTCTCAGTCCGGTGGTGTAGTTGACGTGACAGAAAACGAATACCTTCGTCTTGGGAGTAATGGCGTCTCTGAACAGCTCGACGATCGCCTCCTTGGACGGAGCCGGACTGGGCAGGACGAGCTGTTTGACGACCACACCGTAGCGGTCACGGATCACGAATAGAGGAGACACCTCCGCGAAGTGTTCGTGAAAGGTCGTGACGACCTCGTCGCCGGCCTCGAGCTTCAGGCCGTGGACGACCATGTTCATGCCCTGGGTGGTGTTCGCCGTGAACACGACTTCCCCAGGCTCCGCCTTGACGAACGTTGCAGCGCGCTCGCGGTTCGACTGTTGAACGTAGCCGAGATCCTCGCTGTAGAAGGCTGCCTCCATGGGGCTCGTGGCGAATTGGAGCAGGTACTCGTTCAGGGCCTGGAGGACGTCATGCGACATGGCCCCTTCCGTGCCCGTATTGAGGTAGGTCACAGCCGGGTCCAGGGCGAACCGAGAGCGCATGGAGTTCCAGAACTCCCCGTCGTTGCCGGAAGGCGGGCTCGCCGTCGCTTGTTTGCCGGTATCGCAAGAGGCAAGCGTCGGCAGGCCCGCCGTCACGAGGCTGCCGAACTTCAGAAAGTCCCTTCGGGAGCTCCCCGCCGTTGTCTGCTCCTTTGGTCCCATCCCTACACCCTCCTGCTGAGTAATTGCGGAACGCCGCGCTGCGGTTTGCTGCGGTCCGGTGACGCTCCGGAAAGTGCAAGCGATGTGCCCGGGCACTGCAGTCTGGGGGATTTCGCGCAGACCGATGACCCACGACCGGCAGTGAAGTCAGTAGCGGGTCCGGCCGCTTGTGCCCTACTGTCGCTGCGGGGAGCGAGTGGGTCCGTTGCTGGATCCGCTCGCCGTAGCCAGCTGAGGACGACGGAGGACAGGTCATGGAGAGGCACGTGCTCGATCCCGAAGGACTCGCAGTATTCAAGGCCAGCGTGCGCGGCGGAGTGCTGCAACCGGACGACCCCGGCTACGACAGCGCGCGACGCGTGTGGAACGGCATGATCGATCGCCGTCCGGCGTTGATTGCACGCTGCCTCGGCAATGCGGACGTGATCGCGAGCGTCAACTTCGCGCGCCAGACCGGACTCTCGCTCGCGGTGCGCGGCGGCGGGCACAACGTGGCCGGCACCTCTACTTGCGATGGCGGGTTGATGCTCGATCTCTCCGCCATGCGCGGCGTGCGCGTCGATCCCGGCGCTCGCACGGTGCGTGTCCAGGGTGGCGCGCTGTGGGGTGACGTCGATCGCGAGACGCAGCTCTTCGGCCTCGCCACACCGAGCGGCTACGTGTCGACCACGGGCGTGGCGGGCTTTACGCTGGGCGGTGGCTACGGCGGTCTGCGCCGCAAGTTCGGCATGACGTGCGACAACCTGGTCTCGGCCGACGTGGTGACGGCGGACGGCCAGCTGCGCGTGGCGAGCGAGCGCGAGAACTCGGACCTGTTCTGGGCTCTCCGTGGCGGCGGCGGCAATTTCGGCGTCGTCACCTCGTTCGAGTTCAAGTGCCACCCGGTCGGCCCGATCGTCTTCATGGGCGCGCCGATGTACGCGATGGAAGACGCCGGCGCCGTGCTCCGCGGCTGGCGCGACTTCATGGCCACCGCTCCCGAGGAGGTGTCGTCCAACGTGCTGTTCTGGAGCCTCCCGCCGGCGCCCGTGTTCCCCGAGCCGCTGCACGGTCGCCCGATCCTGATCATCGCTGCGATGTACGCAGGCGATGCCGAGCAGGGCGCGCGCGTGCTCCAGCCCCTGCGCGAGCTCGCGGCGCCGCTGATCGACATCAGCAGCCCCATGCCCTACGTCGTCGCGCAGTCCGCGTTCGATCCCTTCTTCCCGCACGGCGTCCTCCGCTACTACTGGAAGGCGATCGATCTCGACGGGATGGGCGACGACGTCATCGAAAATCTCGTCGCCATCGCGAAGGAGCGCCCGAGCCCGCACACGGCGATGCCCCTCTGGCACTTCGGCGGCGCCATGAGCCGCGTCGATCCCACCGCCACGGCGTTCTGGCGCCGCAAGACGCCGTTCATGGTCAGCTTCGACTCGATCTGGGAGCAGCCGCAGGACGATCAGCGCGCTGTCGCCTGGGCGCGCAACGCCGTGGCCACGATGCGGGCCCACGGCGCCGGCGGCGAGTACGTGAACTTCGCCGGCCTGGCGGAGGACGGCGACGCGCAGGTCCGAGCCTCCTACGGGGGCAACTACGCGCGCCTGGTGGACATCAAGCGCAAGTACGACCCGACCAACCTGTTCCGTCTCAACGTCAACATCCCGCCGGGTTGAGCCCCTCAGGAGGCGAGCGGCAGCCGGATGACAGCGTCGCTGCCACCACCTGGCGCCGGCTGCAAAGAGAGCTTGCCGGCCATGCGCGTCACGTGCTCGCGCACGAGGGTGAGACCGAGACCGAGCCCCTTCTCGCCCTTCGTACCCGGCGTGGAGGGGATCTTCTCGCCCCGCCCCAGCCGCTCGATCACGTCCTGCGGCCAGCCCGGCCCCTGGTCACGCACGACGATCTCGACGCTGTCGCCGGTGCGGCGGGCGTGGAGCTCGATCTGACTCTCCGGCGGCGCAAACTTGATGGCGTTCGACAAGAGGTTCGCCACGACGGAATCGCGCAGGAGCTCCGGCGAGGCCAGCACGCCGAGCTCGCTCGGCACGTTGCACACGAGCGACATGCCCTTGTCGCGCAGGCGATAGGCGAACAGCTCCTGCATGTCGCGACACAGGATCTGCAGCGACACGCGCGCCAGCTTGGCTTGCTCCAGCGGGTCGTCGTTCTCCAACACGCCGCCGATCACGCGCACCAAACCCTCGAGCCGCTGGTGCATGCGAACGATGAGCTCGCGATCGGATTCGTCGAGCTCGTCACCCAAGGCGAGCATCATGCTCAGCGAGTGCAGCGGGTTCGCGACGTCGTGGAACAGCATGCCGCAGATGCGAGTACGGAAGCGTTCGAGCCCCACGAGCTGCTCCGCACGCTGGCGGAGCGCGCCAACGACGGCCTCGGTCAGGGCCTCCATGTGGTACCAGGCAAAGATCATGAGCCCGGTGCCGAGCGCCGCGTCGACGATGAAGAGCTGGGCGTAGGTGCTGCGAACGTCACCGTAGATGAACGGCAGCGCCAGCACGGCGAAGGAACCCACCACCACGATGCTCTCGGTACGCTTGTTTCCGATGCAGACGATGGCAAGCGCCACGGTCATCACGAACGGAGCATTGGGGATGGGCGGCGTGAACGCCCAGTGATGCATGGCCGAGGCGTTGACGAGCTGCGCGACGACGGCCATGGCCAGAGCCACCGTCGAGCGCACCGTGCGCTTGCGCTCGAACAGGACGAGCAAGAAGACGTTCCACCCGAGCATCGTCAGCACCTGCATCGTGGCGCCGACGCCCGTCAGGTGTATGCGCGCAAGAATGGTGAGCAGGTTGAAGATGCTTCCCCACAAGAGCAGCCGCACCGTTTGCTCCCTGAAGTGAGGCAACGCCTGTTCCCAGGTTCCGTCGACCTGCGCCTCGTCGCCTGGACGCAACGAGTCGCGCGCA
>DATLIL010000551.1:0-2480 GCA_035539475.1 Polyangiaceae bacterium | reverse complement strand
GGAGCAGAGCGGTCGATCTTGAGGGCCGATAGGTTCGAGCTGAGTTGGTCCGCCATGAAACACGAAGTGCGGGGCCCTCCCGGGCTCGGCGGCGCGAAATCTAGGGCGTAGGCCCGCGGAGCGCCAGGGCCCATTTCGCCGGGCTTTTTTTTCAGCGTGGCGGCTACGCCGCGTGCCGGCCCGTCACAATCCCGGGGGTGGCGTGGACCAGCTCGGCGCGTACCGACTCGAGCTCGGTGGCCATACGCTCGTGCACCAGGTCGCGCAGCCTGAAGCTGTCGAAGTCGGCCTCGGAGGGCTCGATCGGTCTCAGAACGCGAATCGTGACCGGGCGCGGGGAGATGTAGAGCTGGCGCTTGGGCAAGATCTGCCCCGTCCCCTCGATCACGACGGGCACGATCGGCACCTTGTAGCGAGCGCTCATCCAGAATGCGCCGCGGTAGAAAGGGATCAGCTGACCATCCGGGGAGCGGGTGCCCTCCGGAAAGACGTACAGGTTCCGCCCGCTCTTCAGGTGCTCCTCGCAGCGGCGCAGCATCTTGAAGATGCTCGGCAGGTGCCTGCGCCTGAGCGACACGTAGCCGTTGACCCACATCGTCCAGCCCAGGAACGGCACCCAGAAGTTCTCGCGCTTGCTGACGAACAGGTACGGCAGCCGCGTCGCGTACGCTGCCAGGACGTCGACCATCGACTGGTGGTTGGAGACGAAGATGCAGGCTCCCTGCGGCACATTTTCGCGACCCGAGATGCGCACGCCCGCGAAAGGCGCCGCGGTCAGGTAGTGAGCCGCCCAGGCGCTCGTCAGCGCATGCGTCGGCCGCCGATTCCCGAACGTGACGAGCCGCATCATCACCACCAGCGGAAACAAGATGGCGATGGTCGTCATCAGGTACGGCCAGTAGAGCAAGTTGAAGACCAGCAGCCCCAGCGGCCCTAGCCTGCTCTCTTTGCTGCTGACGGCCGACGGCTCGGTCACGCGCCGGAACCTAGCCTTGTTCGCGCTTGCGCGCGAGCCCAGCCCTGTCAGGGCACCGACAAGACTTTACAAGACACCGGCTTGGCCACGACCGGATCCGAGACGTCCGGGTTGCCCCAGGCTCCAGTCGGGTTCCAGCGCAACTTTACGCCCGGGGCCGTGCCGACGAACTTCACCTCGCACTGCGCGATGAAGCGCGCGAGCTTTTCTTCGGCCACGCCCTGCGGCGGCTCGCTGTGCAGACGCATCGCCACCGTGGGTTGCGCCCACAGACCGCTCACCAGGATGAGCCTGTTCTCGTTGGCCGTGCGGTACGGCTGAACGATGGTCGCCTTGTTGTCGTCGATCGGAGCGTCGGCGGCGCGCGGCCAGAGATCCTTCTCGGTCTTGTACTGGCAGTGCGCGCCCTCGAACTCCTTGTCGGAGGCGCAACCGAGCTTGTTGTAGTCCGCCGTGATCAACGTGATGGCCACGGTCGCGGTCTGCCCGACGTTCCAGGCGCTGGTCGGAGCGATCTCTTCCTTGGGTTCGAGAAAGCCGCCGATGCTGGACATCGGGATCACGACCATGGCCGCGAGCATGGCGGCCGCGATCAGCAACCGACCGCCGAAGACCGGGATGGGTTCTTCCTCGGGCTCCTGGCGGCGCTCCTTGGCCCGGCGTTCACGACGCTGTTCGGCGCGGGCCTCGGCCTCGTCTTCCGCTTCGTCGCGCTCGTTGTCTTCGCTCGCTTCGGTCGCCATCGGGGGCCCTAGATAGCGCAGTTCAGCCGTACGCCCCAACCCCCGCCCGTCGGAGCGCCAACTTTCAGCGGATTTCGAGCAGCTCGATGTCGAAGACCAGGGGCCCGGAGGGCGCTCCCGGACGCTTGGGCGTGTCGCCGTAGGCCAGCTCCGCGGGGATCCAGAAGCGGGCCTTCTCGCCGACCGTCATCAGCTGCACGCCCTCGGTCCAGCCCTTGATCACCGCACCGAGGCTGAAGGTGCTCGGCCGCTGCCGGGTGACGCTGGAGTCGAACATCTTCCCGTCCGTCGTCCAGCCGCTGTAGTGGACCGAGACGGTGCTCTGAGCCGTGGGGTGATCCTTGCCGGTGCCCTTCTTCAGCACCTTGTAAGCCAGACCCGAGGGCGTCTTCTTCGCATCCGGCGGCGCCTTCTTCACGTCCTTGGGCGTTTCGGGCGGCGACAGGATGTCGAGCAGCTCGACGTCGAAGGTCAGCGCTCCCGCGGGTGCGCCCATGCGCGGCGTCTCGCCGTAAGCGAGCTTGGCCGGGATCCAGAATCGCCTCTTCTCACCGACGACCATCAGCTGCAGTCCCTCGGTCCAGCCCGGAATGACCTGCGACACGCCGAAGGTCGTGGGCTCGTTTCGCGTCTGCGAGCTGTCGAACATCTTTCCGTCGGTGGTCCAGCCCGTGTAGTTCACGGTGACCTTGCTCTCGGCCTTCGGGTGAACCGTGCCGGTGCCCTTGGTCAGCACCTTGCTGGCGAGGCCGGTCTTGGTC
>DATLIL010000550.1:0-6587 GCA_035539475.1 Polyangiaceae bacterium | reverse complement strand
CCTCGTACGGCTTGGTGCGGTGGCTCATCTCCATGACGCCCATCCCCGTGCCCTGGTAGTTCAGCAGCTCATCCCGCACCTGCTCGAGCACGGGCACCGGCAGGGTCGAGGGGCCGGCGGAGAAGTTGAAGCATCGATCGTACGGCTGCGCCATGCGGAAAGTTGTACCAGTCGCGGCCTAGGCTTGCGCGACCGACGGACCCTCGGCGGTCCACTCGAGGCGGTCAAGGCACATCTTTCGCTTGCCGTCGAACCATGCGTGGTAGGCGATCCAGTCCTGTCCCTCCCGGTCGGTGACGATGGAGGTGTGACCCGGGCCGACGAGGCCGGGCCGAGTCTTGAGCAGACGAGGGGCATCGCCTTCGCCGCACTCGAACGGTCCCAGGGGGTGGTCCGCAACGCAGAAGTCGACGCCGTAGGTCTCGTTCTGCCAATTGCCTCCGCTGTAGACGCACCAGTACCGGCCCATCCTCTTCACCGTGCAGGGACCCTCGAGGGTGTGCCAGTCGTAGACGCCGCCGTACATCTCGCGATTGGCCAGAAATCGCTGCCACTCGGAGCGCGCGCGCAGGACGGTGCGGCCTTCGTGGGCGAGGGTGGTCATGCCGAAGAGCTCGTGCACCACGAGCGCGGTTCCGACCCGCGTACCGTCGAGAAAGTCGCGCGCGTGGAAGAGGTAGACGCGGCCGTCGCGATCGCGGAAGGGGTGGGGATCGATGGCGAAGGCGCAGTGGTGGAGGTCGGTCAGCCCGGCCTCGTCGAGGTAGGGGCCGAGCGGTGAGTTGCTGACGGCGACGCGCAGCTGGTGCAGCCGATCGGCGAAACCGACCGAATAGTAGAGGTAGAAGCGGCCCGCCTGCTCGATCACCTCGGGCGCCCAGAAGGTGTCTCCGAGCGCGGCGTCGGGCCGTAGCAGCGCCTTGCCCGCGCGCTGCCACTGCACCAGATCGTGCGAGCGAAGCAGCGGGAAGACGCCGGGCGTTCCCGGCTGCTCGACCTGGCCGCCGGCCTCCAGTGCGCCGGTCCCGATCGCGAAGTATTCGCCCTGGGCGCGCCAGACGAAGGGGTCGGCGAAGTATTCGGCGAAGACCGGATTCTGATAGGTCATTCCACGTCGTCGTTCATGCACGACCGACGCCATGTGGCGCGCTGGTACTTCCATGGCAAGAGCGCCGCACTGGCACCTGACGTGCAAGAAGTCGGGGGGCATGCTCGAACGTCGAAGTCAGCTGGACGCGCTGCTGGATCCGTCGACCTTTCTCTGGCTGACCGGCATCGAAGACACGTTCATCACGACGCCGTTTCCCAAGACCGGGCGCACACTCGACGAGTACGAGCTCACCGGTCACTACCGACACTGGGAACACGATCTGGAGCTCGCGCGCTCGCTCGGCGTCAGACTGATGCGCTACGGCATCCCCTGGCATCGCGTGAACCCGTCGCCGGGCGTGTGGGACTTCAGCAGCGCCGAACCGCAGCTCGAGAAGCTGCTCGAGCTCGGCATCGAGCCGATCGTGGATCTGGTCCACTACGGCACGCCGACCTACGTCGAGCAGGCGTTCCTGAATCCCGACTACCCGGAGCTCGTGGCGGAATACGGCGCGCGCGTGGCCGAGCGCTTCAAAGGCCGAATTCATTGCTACACGCCGCTGAACGAGCCGCGTGTCACGGCCTGGTACTGCGGCAAGCTCGGCTGGTGGCCGCCCTACCGGCGCGGCTGGCGGGGCTTCGTCGCCGTGATGCTCAGCCTGTGCAAGGGAATCGTGCTCACGGAGCGCGCGATCCGCGCCGTCGACCCCGAGATCGTCTCCTGTCACGTCGACGCGACCGACCTCTACGAGTCGCCGGACGCCGCGCTGCAAGACGACGTCGCGCGCCGACAGGAGATCGTGTTCCTCGCTCTCGACCTGATCAGCGGCCGGGTGCACGAGGGTCACACGCTGTACGAGTGGTTGCTCAAGCAGGGCGCTCGGCCCGAAGAGCTCGCCTGGTTCCGCGAACGCGCGCTCGACCTCGACGTGATCGGGATCAACCTGTACCCGTTGTTCTCGCGCAAGGTGCTGTCGCGGCGCTCGGGACGGCTCAGGCTGCGCATGCCCTACGCCACTCCGGTCATCATCGAGCGGCTCGGTCGCATGTACTTCGAGCGCTACGGACGGCCGCTCCTGATCAGCGAAACGGCCTCGGAAGGCTCGGTTTCGCGGCGAAAAGCCTGGCTCGAGGGCTCCCTGGCCGCGGTGCGAGAGCTTCGCGCGGGCGGAGTGCCGCTGGTCGGCTATACCTGGTGGCCGATGTTCGCGCTCGTCACCTGGGCTTACCGCCAAGGCGAGAAGCCGCCTGCTTACTACCTCAAGCAAATGGGTCTGTGGGACCTCCGTGACGATGGTCAGGGAGAGCTCGAGCGCGTGCCCACGCCGCTGGTCGACCAGTTTCGTGATCTGGTCGCCGCGGGCGTGCATGCCGCAGGACCCTTGAGCCCGATGGAGGCAAGACTGCATGTTCCGTAGTTTCTTCATGGCCGGCTTCGAGTGCGCCACCGGCCACAACACGCACAGCCAGTGGATCGATCAGATCGAGGCCACGCAGCACGACGTCATGATCGACCATGACTACGAGCTCATCGCCCAGGCGGAGCTCTTCAGCGCCCGTGAGGCCATCCGCTGGCCACTCGTCGACCGCGGCGGCGGACGCTACGATTTCAGCACGGTTCAGCCCGTGATCGAGGCTGCGCTGCGCCGGGGCATCGAGCCGATCTGGGATCTCTTCCACTACGGCTATCCCGCGGGCGTCGACCTGTACGGCGCGGAGTTTCCGGGTCGCTTCGCGGCCTACTGTCGCGCGGCGGCGGCCTTCGTTCAGGATCAGCTGCCGGGGCCGCACTATTTCACGCCGGTCAACGAGGGCTCCTACTTTGCCTGGGCGGCGGGCGAGCGCGGGCTGTTCGCGCCGCACCAGCGTGGCCGCGGACACGAGCTCAAGATCGCGCTCGCGCGCGCCGCGATCGCCGGCATCGAGGCCATCCGCGATGTCTGCCCGCAGGCGCGCATCGTCAATGTGGATCCCATCTGTCACGTCGTGCCGCCCGCAGGGTCGTCGCGCGAAGCGCAGGACGGCGCGCGCCACTTCAACGAGCACGTAGTGTTCCAGTTCCTGGACATGATCGCGGGGAAGATGCACCCCGAGCTCGGCGGCTCGCGCGAGCACCTCGACGTCGTCGGCCTGAACTACTACTGGACGAATCAATGGGAAGTCGGCCGCGAGGGCACGCCGCTGGTGGACGACGACCCCAGGCGCGTACCGCTCGGTGAGCTGGTTCGCAGCGCCTGGCTGCGCTACGGCGGCGACGTGCTGGTCAGCGAAACCGGCGCGCTCGAAGACGCGCGCGCGCCCTGGCTCGACGAGCTCGCTGACATGAGCTGCACGCTGCTCGAGCAGGGCGTGGCGCTGCGCGGCGTTTGCCTTTACCCCGTGCTGGGCATGCCGGAGTGGCACGTGCGTGAACAATGGACGCGCATGGGGCTGTGGGATCTCGAGCCGGAGCGCGAGGTGCTCAGGCGTCTGCCGCACCTGCCCATGATGCAGGCGCTGCGCCGCGCACAGCATGCCGTCAGGCAGAAACGGCTCGCGCTCGGCCAGCCCGATTGACGCTTTACAGCCGGCGGCAGCGATCCAACAATGCCGCGGCGATGAAACGACGAGCGATGATCGCGGCCGGGCTGGCGGCTTGTCTGCCGGCGCCGCTGCTACGGGCCGAACCCGCAAAGCTTCCGCCCTGGGAAAAGTTCGACGAGGAGGACGGCATCTCCGTCTATCGCCGCGACGTGCCTGGCAGCGACGTCGTCGCGCTGCGCGGCGAAGCCGTGGTGGCGGCGCCGATCCTGCGCGTCGCCAGCGTGCTGACCGACGTCAGCCGCGCCACGGAGTGGATCGACAGCCTGGAAGAGGCCAAGATCGTGCGCAAGATCAGCGACACCGAGTACATCAAGTGGGATCACATCGGCACGCCGTTCGTGCTCGCTGATCGCGACTTCGTCTTCAACGTCAAGCTCGAGCTCAAGGCCAAAGAGAAGCAGATGATCGTGCGCCTCAAGTCGGTGCAAGACGCTGCGGCGCCGAAGACGGACTTCGTGCGCGGCCACATGATCTACGGCATGTACGTGATGACCTCGATCGACGGCGGCAAGAAGACGAAGCTCTTGACGGAAATGCTGTGCGATCCCAAGGGTTCGGTCGCCAAGTGGATGGTGAACCTCTTTCAGAAGAGCTGGCCGCACAAGACCATCACCGCGCTCAGGGCGCAGGTGAAGAAGCCCGACATCAAGGACAACCCCAAGCTGAAGGATGCCCTGACCAAGGAAGGCATCATCTAGGTCGCTTCGCGGCGCTAGGCCGTCGCCAGATCGGCGTCGTACGTGACCGGCGCGCGGCGGTCGATCTCCCGAAGCAGGACGCCTTCGCGTAGCCCGTGCGGAGAGAGGCGCACGTCCCGGTTTCCGAAAGCGGCGAGGAGTCCAGCGAGCACGGCAGCGCCGGCGGAGAGTGTGTCCACGCGGTCGCGAGCGACGCCGATCGCCTTGAGCTCTTCCGGGGTCATCATGGACAGGGTGGTGCAGAGCGTGAGCCAGACGTCCGGCGGGATGACGTCGTGCCCGACGAAGAGCTTTCCGACTGCTCGCGCCGTGCCACCCGCCAGGACCAGCGTGTCGAAGCGTCCGATCTGGAAACGTACCTTCTGGCACTCTGCCTCGACATAGCGGGCCAGGCGCGCCGCGCCGCCCGGGGCGCCGACGGGGAAGGCGCCAGCGAGTCGAAGGAAGCCGAGCGGGAGGCTTCGTGTCACCTCGCACGAGGAGCGCTCGCCGCACGCGAGCTCCAGCGAGCCGCCCCCGAGGTCAGCCACGAGCGTGCGTGAGGCGTCCGTCGCGAAGGCGCTCCTGGCTCCGGCGAAGACGAGGGCGCCTTCGGTTTCGCCCGAGAGGAGCTCGACCTCCACACCGAGGCGCTCCTGGCACGCCGTCAGGAAGGTCGAGCCGTTGCGCGCGTCGCGCAGGGCGCTCGTTCCCACCGCACAGAGGTGCTCGGCGCCGAGCTCACTCGCCCTATCGGAGAGTCGTCTCACGCTCTTCAGCGCGGCGTCGAATGCTTCTCCCGTCAGCACACCGTGCTCCTGCACGATGCGTCCGAGACGAAGCACGTCCTTGTCGGAGCCGAGCCTGCGGAGCTCCCGGCGCGAGTCGACGTTTGCGACCAGGAGGTGAAAGGAGTTCGAGCCGAGGTCGAGCGCCGCGAGCTTCATGTGCACTCATGGTCCAGCTCCGACGTGACACGCGCACGGCCCGCGAGTGGCAGTACCGTGACAGCGACGTTTGAGGCCGCGCAAATCCAGCCCCACTGTCGTCGCGGTGCGAATAATCACGACGAAAGAATGTTCACAATCTCGTGATAGCCCTTGCGACGCGCGTGCTCGACGGCGTCGACGCCGTCGCGGTCGCGGATGCGCACGTCCGCGCCGGCATCCTTCAGGATCTGCGCGATCTGTCGATACTTCTCGCTGCCGTCGCCGAGAAGCACGCACTCGAGGAGCGCCGTCCATCCGAGATTGTTGACGTGGTTCACGTTGATCGGCAGCTTTACCACGCGCCGCACGTAATCGACGTGTCCACGCTCGCTCGCAGGGATCACCGAGATCCCTCCGAAGCGATTGACGATCGCGAAGTCGGGCTTGCCAGGGAGCAGCGCCTCGACCATGGCGACACTGCCCGTCTCACCCGTGACGAGCCAGGGCGTGTCGTGTTTCGCATCGAGCGCGTTCGGGCTGGCACCGTGCTCGACGAGCACGCGCGCGACGTCGACGAAGTCGGAAGTCACCGCCAGGGTCAGCGCCGTGCGGCTCGAGGCATCACGCGCTTCCACGTCCGCGCCGCGGGCAAGGGCGCTCCTCGTTGCAGCGACGTCTCCGCGGCGGGCGGCTTCGAGTAGCTCGATGTCCGCGGACGACTTTGCTTCGGGCTTGGGTTGCGCCACGGGATCCTCCACATCGGCGCCGGATTCACGAGCGCCTTTCGTGCAACTGCAGAGCGCTAGCGCGGCCAGCAAGACAGGGTAGCGCGCGCATTGCATGCACGAAACGTAGTACCAGGGGCAGCCTGTGCCAGGCGCTTCGCAGCCGAGCAGTCGAACGCGGTGCGCGTTTTTCCGGGAGCTCGAGGCAAATCACATTTTCGTGATCGTGACGTCGTAGGTGCTCTCACAGTCACCGTCAGTCGTGCCGCTGACCTGCACGGTACCGCTGCCCTCGATCTGGTCAGCCGCCGTCTGCGTGAGCCCCCAGTTCCACTTCTGCACACCGAGCTCATCCGCGGTGGGGCATTCCGAGGTACCACGCATTCGGCACTGGTCAGGCGAGCTCGTGCTCGAGAAGGCGCCGCACTCTGCCGAGGTAGGGGTCACGTTGCCGTTGTACATCACGGTCTCATCGGCAAGCGGGCCGCAGTTGCCGCTGGTCTCGGCGTAGTGGATTCGCCACGTACCGGTGACGGTGCCCAGGTTGCAATCAGTGAAGGTGTCGTCGAACGAGCTGCAGCCCA